>NZ_LMHR01000080.1:0-103060 GCF_001428465.1 Rhodanobacter sp. Root179
CTCTTGGCCACGCAAGAGAAAAGTGACTCGGTCGCCGAAGGCGATCGACCGCTCTGCACTTGAAGCTTTTGCTTCTAGGCACATCGAAACAAGAGGCAGAAAGTGACTCTCCCTCCGGGGGAGGGCGAAAGCCCTTGCTTCAAGAGACCAGAGCCGCCGCGTACAAGAGAAATCTCAGGCGCCCAGTGCCAACCGCACCCCCAGATCCAGCAGCGGTGCGGCGATCAGCAGGCGCGCCAGCAGCAACACGATCATCACCACCATCGGCGCGAAGTCGATCTGCCCGGCGACCAGCCTGCCGCGCAGCGGGCGCAGCAGCGGGGCCACCAGGGCGCCGGCCAGCTTGAGCAGGGGATGGCGCTGGTCCACCGAGAACATGCTCAGCAGGGACCAGCCGAAGATCAGCACCAGATAGAACAGCAGGGCGAAGTCGAGCAGTTCGGCCAGTGCCAGCACGATCAGGCCCAGCGGATTCGGCATCACCCCGAGCAGGGCGAACAGCAGCACGCGCTTGAGCAGCATCGCCAGCCAGGCCAGCAGCAGGGCGGCCAGGTTGATCCGGCGCCAGTTCGGCAGCACGCGGCGGATCGGCGCCAGCACCGGGTTGGTGTAGCGGTAGATGAACTGGCTCAGCGGGTTGTGGAAGTCGGCGCGGCAGGCCTCGGCGGCCACGCGCAGCAGCAGCAGGGTGACGGCCGCCTCGAAGACCAGCTCGATCAGCATGGAGAGGGCGTTCAGCAGGTAGCTCACGACAGCTTGTCCAGTTCGTTGGCCAGTTCCGCGCCGCGACGGGTGGCGGCGTGGACGGCGTGGGCCACGATGTGCGGCAGCCCGTCGGCGGCAAGACTTTCCAGCGCGGCCTGGGTGGTGCCGTTGGGCGAGGTGACGCGCTGGCGCAGCAGCGCGGGGTCTTCGCCGCCTTCGACCAGCATGCGGCCGGCGCCGAGGCAGGTCTGCGCGGCCAGCGCGCGAGCGGTGTCGCGGGGCAGGCCCTGGGCCACGGCGGCTGCTTCCAGCGCCTCGACCAGGGCGAAGAAGTAGGCCGGGCCGGAACCGGACAAGGCGGTGACCGTATCCATCAGCGCCTCGTCGTCGATCCAGCGGGTGATCCCGGCGGCGTCCAGGATGTGCTGGGCCTGGGCCTTCTGCGCCGGGCTGACCCGGCTGTTGGCGCACAGGCCGGTGGCGCCGGCGCCGATCAGGGCCGGCGTGTTGGGCATGCAGCGCACTATCGGCAGGCCGCTGCCGAACCAGCGTTCCAGCTGGTCCAGCCGCACGCCGGCGGCGATCGAGATCAGCAGCGGGCGATTACGTTGCAGGGTGTCGCGCAGTTCGGCGTGGATCGCCGGCATGATCTGCGGCTTGACCGCCAGCACGATGACCTCGGCTTCCGCCGCGGCAAGCCGGTTCTCGGCATAGCAGGCGATGCCGAATTCGCGGCCCAGCGCCTGGCGCGCTTCGGCCAGCGGCTCGGCCACGCTCACCGTGGCCGGCGCCACGCCGGTCTTCAGCAGGCCGCCGATCAGGCTGCGCGCCATGTTGCCGCCGCCGATGAAGGCAAGTCGTGTCATGCAGGGTTCCTCGGATGGGTCAGGTGGATCGTCCAGACCGCGTACCTTACCGGAGCCGTCGCACTGCGGGCCGATTCCGTGGTGGGTGCGTCCGGCGACGGTCGCCATCGATCCGCCGGCGAAGGTCGGATCGCGGTTTTACGACAGACCGCGCAAACCGGGTCGACACTTTGCGCGCTGGCGGCTGGAAAGACTGGCCGCACAGCCGCTTGCGCGAGTAGTATCGACCCGGCTGCAAGGGGATTGGAACGGCTCGTCCGGGCTGCGAGGTGGCGCCAGGCAACATGCGTTGCGGCGCACCACGCCTGCGGACGATCGACGGTCCCGATTGCAGCGCCCGAATTCATGCCATCCAGACGCTCGGTTTAGGGGAAACGACTTCATGGACATTGCCGAACTGCTTGCCTTCTCGGTAAAGAACAAGGCCTCGGACTTGCATCTGTCCGCCGGGCTGCCGCCGATGATCCGCGTTGATGGCGATGTCCGCCGCATCAACATCCCTGCGCTGGAACACAAGCAGGTGCACTCGCTGATCTACGACATCATGTCGGACAAGCAGCGGCGCGACTACGAAGAGTTCTACGAGACCGACTTCTCGTTCGAGATTCCCGGGCTGGCCCGTTTCCGCGTCAACGCGTTCAACCAGAATCGCGGCGCTGGCGCGGTGTTCCGTACCATTCCGTCCGAAGTGCTGACCCTGGAAGACCTGGGTTGTCCCCGGGTGTTCAAGGAACTGATCGAACAGCCGCAGGGCCTGATCCTGGTGACCGGCCCGACCGGCTCGGGCAAGTCGACCACGCTGGCGGCGATGGTCGACCACATCAACAAGAACGAATACGGTCACATGCTCTCGGTCGAGGACCCGATCGAGTTCGTGCATACCTCGCAGAAGTGCCTGATCAACCAGCGCGAAGTGCATCGCGACACGCACGGCTTCAACGAGGCGTTGCGCTCGGCGTTGCGCGAGGATCCGGACTACATCCTGGTCGGCGAGTTGCGCGACCTGGAAACCATCCGCCTGGCGCTGACCGCCGCGGAAACCGGCCACCTGGTGTTCGCCACCGTGCACACCAGCTCGGCGGCGAAGACCATTGACCGCATCATCGACGTGTTCCCCGCCGGCGAGAAGCCGATGGTGCGCTCGATGCTGTCCGAGTCGCTGCGCGCGGTCATCTCGCAGTCGCTGCTGAAGAAGGTCGGCGGGGGCCGCATCGCGGCGCACGAGATCATGGTCGGCATCCCGGCGATCCGCAACCTGATCCGCGAGGACAAGGTCGCGCAGATGTATTCGTCGATCCAGACCGGCCAGCAGTTCGGCATGCAGACGCTTGACCAGTGCCTGCAGGACCTGGTCAAGCGTGGCCTGGTGACCCGTCAGGAGGCCTCGATGTACGCCAAGAACAAGGACAGCTTCAAGTGAAGCGGGGATTTGGGATTCGGAAATCGGGATTGGCACGAGCCAACGCCCGGCCCGATTCCCGGCGTCGGCTTTTCTGACGAATCCCGAATCCCGAATCTCGAATCCCTGAGGTAGAGCCATGAGCGATTTTGATTTCACCTCCTTCCTGAAGCTGATGGTGCACAAGAAGGCGTCCGACCTGTTCATCACCGCGGGCGTGGCGCCGTCGATGAAGGTGCAGGGCCGCATCGTGCCGATCACGCAGAGCCCGCTCAGCGTGCAGCAGTCGCGTGACATGGTGCTCAACGTGATGACGCCGGGCCAGCGCGAGGAGTTCGAGAAGACCCACGAATGCCAGTTCGCGATCTCCGCCCAGGGCGTGGGTCGGTTCCGCGTCTCGTGCTTCTACCAGCGCAACTGCGTCGGCATGGTGCTGCGCCGTATCGAGTCGAAGATTCCGTCGATCGAGGAGCTGACCCTGCCGCCGGTACTCAAGCAGCTGGCGATGACCAAGCGCGGCATCATCGTCTTCGTGGGCGCCACCGGCTCGGGCAAATCGACCTCGCTGGCGGCGATGATCGGCTACCGCAACCAGAATTCGACCGGCCACATCATCACCATCGAGGACCCGATCGAATACGTGCACAAGCACGAGGGCTGCATCATCACCCAGCGCGAAGTCGGCATCGACACCGACACCTGGGACAACGCCCTGAAGAACACCCTGCGCCAGGCGCCGGACGTGATCATGATCGGCGAGGTGCGCACCCGCGAGGGCATGGACCACGCGATTGCCTTCGCCGAAACCGGCCACTTGGTGCTGTGCACCCTGCACGCGAACAACGCGAACCAGGCCATGGATCGCATCCTGCACTTCTTTCCGGAAGACCGTCGCCAGCAGCTGCTGATGGACCTTTCGCTGAACCTGAAGGGCATCGTGGCGCAGATGCTGATCCCCACCCCGGACGGCAAGGCACGCCGCGTGGCGGTGGAAGTGCTGCTGGGCACGCCGCTGGTGCAGGACTACATCCGCCAGGGCGAGATCCACAAGCTGAAGGAAGTGATGAAGGAATCCACCCTCTTGGGCATGAAGACGTTCGACCAGGCCCTGGTCGAGCTCTATCACGCCGGCGAGATCAGCTACGAGGACGCGTTGCGTTACGCCGACAGCTCCAACGAGGTGCGCCTGCGCATCAAGCTGGCGCAGGGCGGCGATGCGCATACCCTGTCGCAGGGTCTGGACGGCGTGGAACTGGAAGAGACGCGCGACGGGAACAATCTTGGTGGTGCGAATTTCCTCAATCGCTGAGGCGCCTGCCGGATGAAGAAAAAGGCGCCCTGGGGCGCCTTTTTCGTTTCAGCAAGGTGGCATCGCCACCGTCATGCCGTGATCATTTTTCGGCCACGCCGACGGTGAGGCCGCTGGTGTCGACACTCTTGACGCCCTTGACGCTCCGGGCCACGCGCTCGGCGCTGTCTTTCTCCGCGGCGCTGGAAACGGTACCGCTGAGGGTCACCACGCCATCGTTGGTCGACACCGAGATGTCGGTGGCGGAAACGCCCTTGGTGGTGCCGAACTCGGACTTCACCTTGGTGGTGATCCAGGCATCGGCGGCCTTGTCGGGAACGGTCTGGTTGTCCGACGCCTTCTGCATCTGGCCGGCGTTGTCCTGGGCCATCACCTGGCCGAACGGAATGGCCGCGAAGCCGAACATCATGGCGGTGGCATAAAGGCTGGTGCGGATCTTGGAATTGCGCATATCGATCTCCCTGACTGGCGGTGAGGGCCTGCCGGTGGCAGGCGGGATGCCATGCAGCGGCTTCCTTGGGACATGGCACCAGCCGGAGGGTGAAATGCATGTCGCCGCGACACGCCCCGTTCAGTCCCCGATCACGGATGCGAACGGGATGTCATCGGCATGTTCGACATCTGTTCGTTGCGGGCACAAAAAAGCCGGGACGCGACGGCGCCCCGGCTTCTGGTCCAGACGATCGGGTTACTTCAGCACGGTCTGGCTGGTGATCACCATGCCGCTCTTGTCGACGTGCATCTCGGCATCGATGCTGTCGACCCGTTCGGCCTGGGCCTTCATCGCGGCGAACTGCGCCCTGGAACGGGCCAGTTCGTCGGCGGCGCTGGTGGCGTCGCTGCCGTCGTCGATCGACGGCTCGTCACTCTTGCCCAGCGTCGCGGTGGCAGCAGCCAGCGCGTCCAGTTTCTGTTCCATCAATTGCAGCCAGCTGACGTACATGGCGCCGCTGATGTGCATCCGCGTCATCTGGCCGGCGTCGCCGCCGGGTTCCTTGAGCGTGTCGGCCAGGTGGCTGTCTTCGCCGGCACCGACGCCGAGCGCGAGCGCCTTTTCACTCATCGCCACCCATGCAGGCTGGCCCAGCATGCTGACCATGTCCTTGGGCAGCGCCTGCGGCGTGCCGTCGTGGCCCAGCTTCAGCTGGGACAGCGCGGGCACCATCATCTGGCCCATCGCCAGCAGTCCTTCGGGATTGCTGGTGCCGAGCACCAGGCGCCCGGTGAACGAAGGCATCGCGGAATCCTTGCCGGCGCTCAGCGAATCCAGCGCGAGGCGCACTCCCAACATGTCGCCGAACGGCGGAATCGCCGCCTTCTGCATGGCCGGGCCCAGCTTGGCGAAGCTGTCGTTGAGGTCGGTCAGCGAGGCACAGGTGAACGGCTTGGCGGCGACCGCGTCAGCCTGCGCCATCCAGAAGCCGCGCATGCTGGCGATCGGCAGCGCGATGCTGAGGTCGAACGGCGCGCTGCCGGCCTTGCCCAGCCCGGGCAAGGCCACCTTCAGGCCGGCGAAGGCCTGGCTGATGTCGTCCGCCAGGGCGATGTCGACGCGGGCGTCCTGGTGCTTCGCATCAAGCTGCGTGTAGCCGAAGCTGATGGTGGGCACGCGGGCGGCGATGCGCGCCGCGTCCGCACTGCAGCTGGGCGAGGTCTGCAATTGGGTGGCCACCGGCTCGCCGGTCTTGGCCGACACCGCCTGGGCGCGGGCCTTCTGGATCGCATTCACCAGCGGGTCCTTGCCGCTCACCGCCAGCGGCAGCGCGCGGGTGAGGTCGAACTGGCCGACCAGCCACTTCTGGTAACCCTTGGCCTTGGCCAGGGTGGCCAGGCGACCGTCGTCCTGCAGGCTCTTCTGCGGACGGTCCAGTCCCAGTGCCTGGCGCAACAGCGCCGGCGAAGCATCGCCGGGCAGCAGCGCAGCGACCGCCTGCTTGCCGACGGTGGCCAGGATCATCTGCGTGCCCGAGGCGGCGGAAGTGAAGCGGCGATAGGACTGCTTGTCGAGGCTGGTCACTTCCAGCTTCTTGCCGTAAGCGGTTTCCAGCCGGCCGACGAAGGCGTCGAACGCGGCGGGGTCACTCAGGTCGAAGCGGGCGACCGGGGCCAGGCCCAGGCCATAGAACGCGGAATAGCCCTTGAGATTGATGCCTGCGCCTTCGGCGAAGGTTTCGATGGTCTTGCCCTTGAACTCGGCGTGCAGCGCGCGCAGCAGGCGCGCACCCTCCGGGTCCTTCGCGGCCAGCCGGTCGGCGGCGGCATCCAGTTGTGCCAGCTGGGATGGCAGTTGCGCATCGGCTTGCGCGAGCAGGGCGCCACGGGTGCTGTCGTCCATGGTGTCGAGATTGGCCATCACGTACGGCGTGTCCGCCGGAACGTAAGCCAGTGGTGCATCCTTGTCCTTGTGCCCGCAGGCCGCCAGCATGATGCCGGCGAAGCCCAGCGCGATGTATCGCGTCGTCGATCGCATGATGATCCCCAGTGTGGTGAATGCTGCGCGGGACATTATGCCCGCTTGCCCGGGGCCGTGCTGCGGTGCCGTAATCGCTGCGCTTCAGCGTGCCAGCACTTCGTTCAGCACGGCCATGCGCACGAACACGCCATTGCCCACCTGTTCCAGGATGCGCGACTGCGCGCCGTCGGCGACGTCGGAGGCGATTTCGATGCCGCGGTTGATCGGTCCCGGGTGCATCACCAGGCAGCCGGGGGCGGCCCGCGCCAGGCGCCGCCGGTCCAGGCCGTAGTGGGCGAAGTAGGCGGCCTCGTCGGGCAGCTCGATGCTGGCCATGCGCTCTTTTTGCAGGCGCAGCATGATCACCGCGTCGGCGCCTTCGATGGCCTCGTCGAAATCCTCATGGCGCGAGCCTTTGGGCACCTCGTTGGCATCAGGCATCAGCTCGGCGGGTCCGCACAGGCGGATCTCCTTCACGCCGAGCGCGTTCAAGGCGCTGATGTCCGAGCGCGCCACGCGCGAGTGCTTGATGTCGCCGCAGATCACGACGCGCAGGTTCTCCAGGTCTGGCCGATGCTGGCGGATGGTCAGTGCGTCCAGCAGGCCCTGGGTGGGATGGGCCCGGTTGCCGTCACCCGCATTGATCACCGACACCCCGCTCATGGCGTGGCGAACCAGCTCGTCCGGCGTGCCGGACTGCTTGTGCCGCACGATGATGGCGTCCAGGTGCATCGCTTCCAGCGTATGCAGCGTGTCGAACAGTTCCTCGCCCTTGCTGGTCGAGGACAGCCCGATGTCGAAGTTGATCACGTCGGCGCCCAGCCGCCTCGCCGCCAGCTCGAACGAGGTGCGGGTGCGCGTGGAGGGTTCGAAGAACAGGTTCAGCACTGTGCGTCCGGCCAGCACGTCGAGCTTGCGGGTGCCGTGGGCGCAGGCGTCGCGCAGGGCCTCGGCGCGGTCGAGCAGGCGCTCGATGGTCTCGCGCGGCAGGTTTTCCAGGGTGGTGAGGTGGCGCAGGCGAGGACTCATGGCGGGCGGTCTGGAGGTGGGAGGGGTTCTAGTGATCGGCGTCTGGCGCGCTGCTCGTCGTGGCCATGCCGAGCCAGCGCTCCAGCACGACCGCGGCGGCTTCGGCGTCGATGGCTGCCGCGTCGCGGCGTCGCTTCAGGCCCAGCGCGCGGGCGCCGGCAAAACGCTGGGCGGCTTCCTGCGAGCTGTGTCGCTCGTCGACCAGCACCACGGGCAGCCCGTAGCGCTCCTGCAATTGCGCGGCGAAACGGCGGGCACGACGGCTGGCCGGCTGCTCGGCACCATCCAGGGTCAGCGGCAGGCCGACCACGAGAGTGTCCGGTTGCCATTCGCGGCGCAGCGTATCGAGCCGGTTCCAGTCCGGTGTGTCGTCATGCACGGCCAGCGTGGCCAGTGCGCGGGCGCTGGCGGTGAAGCTGTTGCCGATCGCCACGCCGGTGATCTTGCTGCCGACATCGAAGCCGAACGCGCAACTCATGCGTGGCCCGCGTAACCGGACAACTGGCGCGGATCGACGCCGACCAGTCCGGCCGCGGCGCTCCAGCGCTCTTCCAGCGGCGTGTCGAACACCACCCGGTCGCTGGCTTCGGCGGTCAGCCAGGCATTGGCCATCAGTTCCTGTTCCAGCTGGCCGGCGTCCCAACCCGCGTAGCCGAGCACCATGATCGCCTGGCGCGGGCCTTCACCGGCGGCCATGGCGACGAGGATGTCGCGCGAGGTGGTGACCGACCAGTGGTCGTTGATGCGGTAGCTGGAATCCCAGGGGCCGGGCTCGCGATGCAGCACGAAGCCGCGCTCCTGTTGCACCGGGCCACCGATCAGGACCGGTGCGTCGGCCAGTTCGCTGTCCGCGCACTCCAGCTTCATCTGGGCCAGCACGTCGCCGAAGCTGTACTCGGAAAGCTGGTTGACCAGCAGGCCGACCGCGCCATCCTCGTCGTGCTGGCACAGCAGGGCGACGCCGCGCGAGAACGGCGGATCGGCCAGGTTGGGCATGGCGATCAGGAAGTGCCCGGTGAGTGTCGATGGCTGCACGGCGGTCATGTGCGCATTGTAAGCGCAGTGCGGGTCGTTCGCCGAACCGCGAGCCGCGAGGTTCAGCGAGTCTGCAGCACGTTGTTCGGCTGGAAGCGCCAGGTGCGGGTGATGTTGAGCTGGTCGATGCGTTCGGCGCTTTTCGGGGCCGGCGGGAACGGGGCCGCCAGGCGCACGATGCGCTCGGCGGCGGCATCGAGCACTTTCTGGCCGGAGCTCTGGATGACTTCGATGGTCTTGATGCTGCCATCGAGGTTGAGCACCACGGTGAGCAGCACGTCGCCGTGCAAGCCCTGGCGGCGCGCCTCTTCGGGGTAGTTGAGGTTGCCCACCCGCTCCACCCGGTCGGACCAGCCCCGCATGTAGGCGGCGTAGGCGTATTCGCGGGTACTGGCGGTGAGGTACTTCACCTTGGGCCGCTTGGCGTAGTCGACCTTCTTCTTGCGCAGTTCGGCGGCCAGTTGCGCGATGGCCTCGCGGCGCTTCAGTTCTTCCGCCGTCGGGGTCAGCTGCTGGGGGTCCACCTGATCCCGGGCGGTGTCGCTGGTCACCTGGAAGTCGCTGGCGCTGCTGGTGGTGACCATGCGGGTCGGGGTGGCCTCGCGTGGCTGCGGCGTGGTGGCGTCGACGGGTTGCGCCGCAATCCCGGGGTCGGGCTTGGGGATGGCGCCGGAAAACGGCGCCGACGGGCGCGCGGCACGATCGCTCTGGCCGCCGCCGGTGTTGTTGGCCTGGGCCAGGAAGTCCGCCTTGTCCGGCGCCTGCCGGTTGGCCACGTTGACCAGGGTGACGTCCAGCGTGGGCAGGCTGGGCGAGGGCTTCACGAAGTGGAAGGTGATGCCCAGCAGCAACACGCCATGCAGAAGCAGCGAAAACAGGAAAGTGGCGCCAATCGGATCGGGCGGGGAGTTGACGCTTGCAGTGTGGCTCACGCGGCGCGGTTTCCGGAAACGTGCTGCTCGATGACGTCGAACAGCTGACCGGCAATGTTAAGCCCGAACTGGGCGTCGAGTTCACGTACACAGGTCGGGGATGTGATGTTGATCTCGGTCAGGTAATCGCCGATCACGTCGAGGCCGACGAACAGCAGGCCGCGCCGGCGCAGTTCGGGCGCCACCTGTTCGACGATCCAGCGGTCGCGATCGGACAGCGGAACCCCTTCGCCGCGCCCGCCGGCAGCGAGGTTGCCGCGGAACTCGTTGCCCTGGGGGATTCGCGCCAGGGCGTAGGGGACCGGTTCGCCATCGATCACCAGGATGCGCTTGTCGCCCGCGGTGATTTCCGGGATGTACTTCTGGGCGATCGCGAACTGGCGCCCTTCGCCGTGGGCGTCACCACCCAGCAGCGTCTCCAGCATCGAGTTGAGGTTGCTGTCGCCCGCCCGCGCCCGGAAGATGCCGCGGCCACCCATGCCATCCAGCGGCTTCAGCACCACTTCGCCGTGCTCGGCGGCGAATCGGCGCAGTTCGCCGGCATCGCGCGCCACCAGGGTCGGCGCGATGCATTGCCCGAATTGCAGGGCAAACAGCTTTTCATTGCAGTCGCGCAGCGAGCGCGGGTCGTTGACCACGGCCACGCCGCCGTGCTGGGCGACTTCCAGCACCATGGTGTCGTAGATGAACTGCGCATCGACCGGCGGGTCCTTGCGCATCAGCACCACGTCGAGCTGGCGCAGGTCACGCCATTGCGGCGTGCCCAGGGTATGCCAGTGGCCCGGATCATCACGGACCTCGAGCGTGGCCATGCGCCCCCACGGATCGCCGTTGCGCAGCGCCAGGTCGCCCTGTTCGAGGTAGTGCAGCGAATGGCCGCGGCGCTGCGCTTCCAGCAGCATCGCGAAGCTGCTGTCCTTTGCCACCTTGATTGCGCCGATGGGGTCCATCAGCACGCCGATCGCGAGGCTCATCGTGATTCTCCGGAATGGGCCGCCACGCGGAGGGGAGCGGGACAGCAGGCCGCTATATTAAGATGGAAGACCGCGGAGGCCATCACGTCACGACGCGGACGGCAGCGGTCGAGGCTGTCGTCGGTGGCCAGATGGTGCCACTATGGGTCACCTTGTGCAGTCCTCAGACAACACGGGTGATTATTGCTTGACAGTCTCGGCGGGCAGGCAGTAAACAGCAAAGCCATCGGAATCACCGTCCCAGAGCGGTTGCCGATGGCTCGTCAAGAATAAACTTTGCATGCGCACCGTCCGGCATGGACGTTGCATGTCGTGGTGCCTATCCTGAGCTCGGGGCGGGCCGCAGGGGGAGTGAGTGAATTTGAACGTGAGTGCTAACGATTTGGCTGGTCTCAAGGTCATGGTGATCGATGACTCGAAGACCATCCGCCGCACGGCCGAGACCCTTCTGAAGAAAGAGGGCTGCGACGTGCTGACTGCGGTCGACGGGTTCGAGGCTCTGGCCAAGATCTCCGACCAGAAGCCGGCGATCATCTTCGTCGACATCATGATGCCGCGGCTGGACGGCTATCAGACCTGCGCGCTGATCAAGAACAACCCCCAGTTCCGCGCCACGCCGGTGATCATGCTGTCCTCCAAGGACGGCCTCTTCGACAAGGCTCGTGGCCGCATCGTGGGTGCCGAACAGTATCTGACCAAGCCGTTCACGCGTGACGAGCTGCTTGGTGCCATCCATCGCCATGTCAGCACGGTATCGAGCCACTGACTGCAGATTCTGAGGGGGACCTGTGGCCAATATTCTCATCATCGACGACTCGCCGACCGACGTGCGCGTGTTCACCACCCTGCTTGAACGTGCGGGACACCAGGTGGCGGCGGTGAATACCGCCGAAGAGGGCATCGAGCGCGTGCGCAGCGATCTGCCCGACCTCGTCATCATGGACGTCATCATGCCCGGCATGAACGGCTTCCAGGCAACGCGCACGCTTACCCGCGATCCGAAGACCCAGAACGTCCCGATCGTGATGATCACCACCAAGTCGATGGAAACCGATCGCGTGTGGGGATTGCGCCAGGGTGCGCGGGCCTTCATCACCAAGCCGGTGAACGAAAAAGAACTGCTGGCCTGCATCAACGAATTGTTGCCGAGCGAGAAATGAACCAGTCCGTCAACCGCACCCCTTTCGAGATCCTTGCCCAGTACGAGCGGCTGTCGCTGGCTCACGCGTCGGACACGCAGGAAAAGTTCGAGGCGCCCGGACTGTGGCGCGGCATCGGTTTCCGGGTGGGTTCGCGCCTGCTGGTCAGCGGCATCGACGAGATCAACGAGCTGCTGGCCGTGCCCGTGCTCACCGCCGTGCCGGGCACCCAGCCCTGGCTGCTCGGCGTGGCCAATGTGCGCGGCAACCTGGTGCCGGTGATCGACTTCGGCCGATTCCTGTTCGGCGAGCGCACGCAGCACACCGACCGGACCCGCTTGCTGGTGGTGCGTCAGGGTGGCGGCAACGTGGCCCTGCTGGTGGACGAGGTGTTCGGCCAGCGTACGGTCGACGAGGAACAGCGGCGTGATGCCGGGCGCGAAGATGATCCGCGACTGGTGCGTTTCGCCGAAAGCCGGGTGGGCGAGCAACAGATGGCCATTTTCAGCATGAACCGGCTGGTGCGAGCGCCGGATTTCCGCCAGGCCGCCGCCTGAGCACACGCAGGCGGAAGTGGCATGGAGGGCCGGCGCCGGAACGGGCCGGAAACTTGGGACAATATTCCCTGGCCGGTATCCGCTGTGCGGGGCCGGCAATGCAGACAGTTAGACGGATGAGGTGAACATGAGCACTACAGGGGGCGTCAGCAGGGAACGCGGTTACACCGCACTCATTGTCCTGCTGCTGATTGCGATCGGTTTCGCGGCACTGGATTTCTTCCTGCTCAACCAGAAGAACAGTGAAGATCGCCAGGCGATCGCGCTGACCACGCAGATCCAGGTGCTGTCACAGCAGACGGCGAAGTTCGCGCTGGAATCGGCCGATGGCAACACCGACTCCTTCAAGGAGCTCGAGTCCACCCGCAACGCGATTGATTCCGCGGTGCAGCGGCTGAACAAGGGTGATCCCAAGGGCGGCATGCAGCCGTATGCGGACAACAACGTCACCCCCGCGGGTCGTGCCGTCAATGCGCTGGATGCTTCCTGGAGACAGCTCGACGCCGACATCGGCAAGATCCTGTCGAACAAGGCCGTGGTGCTCGACTCCGGGCAGCGCGCCGCCACGCTTTCGCAGCAGATGCCCCTGCTCAACTCGAGCATGGAACAGGTGGTCAACATCCTGCAGCAGCGCAACGGCAGCTCCGAGCAGATGCTGGGCACCTCCCGCCAGATGCTGTCGGCTGACCGAATCATCCGCCGCGTGCAGGAAGTGCTGCAGGGTGGCGACAGCGCCCAGTCCGCTGCCGACGGCCTGTTCCGCGACGCGCAGTTGTACGGCAACGTGCTCAAGGGCCTGATCGAAGGCAACCCCGACAGCGGCGTGAAGCCGATCAACGACTCCAACGCCCGCAAGATCCTGACCGACATGGACGCCAGCTGGAACCAGCTGGCCGACCCGGTTTCCAAGCTGGTCGCCGCCGCCGGCAACATCGCCGACGTGAAGCGCGCCGGCAACCAGGCTTCGCTGGATTCGCAGACCGTGCTGCTGCGTGCAAACGACCTGTCCGAGCAGATCGGCAAGCTGCCGCTGCGCCGGCTGTTCCCGAACGTGTGGTGGGGCCTGCTCGGCGCGATCGCCGCGGTGGCCTTCGCCCTGTTGCTGGTCATCACCCTGGTGCGCGACCAGCGCAAGCGGTTCGCGCAGAGTACCGAGCTGAACCAGCGCAACCAGGAGGCGATCATGCGCCTGCTGGACGAGATGGGCTCGCTGGCGGAAGGCGACCTGACCGTGAAGACCACGGTGTCCGAAGACATCACCGGCGCCATCGCCGACTCGGTGAACTACGCCATCGACGAGCTGCGTTCACTGGTGACCACGATCAACGAGACCTCCGAGCAGGTCTCCTCGTCGGCGCAGGAAACCCAGACCACCGCCCGCCATCTGGCCAACGCGGCGGAACAGCAGGCACAGCAGATCAGCTCGGCCACCTCGGCCATCAACCAGATCGTGACCTCGATGGACACGGTGTCCAGGGATTCGGCCGAATCGGCCGACGTGGCGGAACGATCGGTGAAGATCGCCTCGCACGGCGCCGAAGTGGTGCGCGAGACGATCTCCGGCATGGACTCGATCCGCGACCAGATCCAGGAGACCTCCAAGCGCATCAAGCGGCTGGGCGAATCCTCGCAGGAGATCGGCTCGATCGTCGAACTGATCAACGACATCGCCGAGCAGACCAACATCCTGGCGTTGAACGCGGCGATCCAGGCGGCCTCGGCCGGTGAGGCGGGCCGCGGTTTCGCGGTCGTGGCGGACGAAGTGCAGCGACTGGCCGAACGCTCGACCAGCGCCACCAAGCGTATCGAAACGCTGGTGCAGACGATTCAGTCCGATACCAACGAGGCGGTGAACTCGATGGAACAGACCACCGCCGAGGTGGTCGCCGGTGCACGCCTGGCGGAGGATGCCGGTAGCGCACTGGGTGACATCGAACGCGTTTCGCACGATCTGTCCGCGCTGATTCAGAACATCTCGACCGCAGCACGCGAGCAGTCCGCGGCGGCGACGGATGTCTCCGTCTCGATGAACGCGATTCAGGAAATTACTTCGCAGACCTCGCAAGGTGCCAGCCAGACGGCCGACTCGATCGGTACGCTGGCACAGCTGGCGAGCGATCTGCGGCGTTCGGTGGCTCACTTCAAGCTGCCGGGTTGACATCGGCCGTGCCGCTTTCCGGCGCGATTGAGAAAAGCACAAGACAGGGGGCAGTCTCGATGGTTGCAGGATGCTGGCGTTGTGCAACCATTGAGAGAGGCGCATGAGACTTCAAGACCACATCGATTTCACGACGCTGCAATGGGTCAAGCCGGAGCTCGACGACACCTTGTCGATCGCCCGCGAGGCACTGGAGTCCTACGTCGACAATCCGGGCAAGCGCGATTTCATGCGCACCTGTGCCGACCATCTGCATCAGGTGCAGGGCACCTTGCAGATGGTCGAGCTGTACGGCGCGGCCATGGTCACCGCAGAGATGGAGGCCCTCGCCATCGCCCTGCTGGAGGACCACGTCGCCCAGCGCGAGGAAGCGTATGCCGCGCTGATGCGCGGCCTGATGCAGTTGCCCGACTACCTCGAGCGGCTTTCCAGTGGGCACCGCGACGTGCCGGTGGTGCTGCTGCCGCTGCTCAACGACCTGCGCGCCAGCCGTGGCCAGGAAGCATTGCCCGAATCGGCGATGTTCCACCCCAATCTCGACGCTTTCCTGCCCGAGCAGGCCCCGGCGGCGATGAGCGAGGCCTATGCCGAGGCGCATCGCGCCGAGCTGGTCGACCTGCGCCTGCGCTTCCAGCAGCAACTGCTCGGCTGGTTTCGCGGCCAGAACGCAGCGGTGCAGCTGGTCAACATGCGCAAGACCCTGCTGGCGATCACTGCCCGCTGCTATCACGTGCACGGGCGACGCCTCTGGTGGATCGCCGCCGGTGTTCTCGAGGGCCTCGAACAGGGTGCATTGAAGGGTTTCGCGGGCGAAGTACGCCAGTTGATCGGCAAGGTCGACCGCAACATCCGCCTGCTGATCGAGCAGGGCGAACACAGCCTGCGCGGTGGCGAGGCGGACGATGTCGCCTGCAAACTGCTGTACATCGTGGCCCAGGCCAAGCAGCGCAGCCCGCAGATGGAGCTGCTGCGCAGCACCTATGGTCTGGACGCCCTGTTGCCGGATGCCGGCGAACTCGAGCACGCGCGCGGCTCGATGGCGGGACACAATCGTGCCCTGCTCGATTCCGTTTCCCGTGCGTTGAAGGACGACCTGCTGCGCGTCAAGGAAGCGCTGGACCTGTTCCTGCGCCAGCAGAATGGCGACCCCGCCCAGCTGGCCGTGCAGGGCGAGGTGCTCGAGCGCGTCGGCGATACCCTGGGCATGCTGGCGCTGGCCGTGCCGCGCCGCGTGGTCACCGAACAGCGTCGGGTGCTCGACGAGATTGCCAACCGGCTGCGCGCCGCCGACGAAGAGACCCTGCTCGATGTCGCCGGGGCCCTGCTTTACGTCGAGGCCTCGCTGGACGATCACATCGAAAGCCTCGGTTCCGACAGCGAACCGGGCGCTGGCGATGCCATGCACGCGCTGCCACGCAGCGAGGCACTCGGCGTTGTCACCACGCTGATGCAGGAAGCCATCGCCAACACCGGTCGGGTCAAGGACGCGATCGTCGCGTTCGTCGAATCCGGCTGGGAGCACGATCGACTCGCCGGCGCACCGCTGCAGATGGATGAAGTGGCGGGCGCCATGCGCATGCTGTCTTCGCCCCGTCCGGCGGAACTTGCGCAGGGCGTGGGTCGCTTCGTCGACTACGAACTGCTGCAGGATCGGCGTGTGCCCAGCGGCACCCAGATGGATCATCTGGCCGATGCCCTGGCTGCCCTGGAGTATTACCTCGAGGCGGCCCGCGAGCATCGTGGCGGGCTGGAACACATCCTCGACGTGGCCGAGCACAGCCTCGGCCTGCTGGGTTACTGGCCGGTACCCGCCCAGCGCGAAGTCAGCACCGCCCCTGTCGCAGTGGACGCCATGGCGCCGGCTGCGGGTCTCGCTGGCGTCGATGCGGAACATCCGGAACTGTCCGAATCGGTCAGCCTGCTGCCGGGCGTGGACCTCACCGGCCTGTTCGTCGGCGACAGCGGTGCTGCCGCGGCCCCGGCGCACGATCTCGACGGTCTGCGCCTGGCCCAGACCGAGGCGCCGGCACCGAACATGCTGGTGGGCGGTGACGCCCATGACGAGGATGGCGACTGGGTCGAGGTCGAGGAGGAAGTGGTCGAGCAGGTGCCGGTGCGCGATGCGCTGGCCGACAACACCCACTTCAACATCGACGCCGAAGGCATCGATGACGATATCCGCGACATCTTCCTGGAAGAGATGCAGGAGGAGATCGACAACCTGCTCGGCGCCGAGAAGACCTGGCTGGCTGATCCTGCGCAGACGTCTTCGCTGGTCAGCATTCGTCGTTCGTTCCACACCCTGAAGGGTTCCGGTCGCCTGGTCGGCGCCGGCGTGCTGGGCGAGTTCGCCTGGAAAGTCGAGGACATGCTCAACCGCGTGCTCGACAACAGCATCCAGCCCGATGCCAACGTGCAGGCGCTGGTGCGGCATGCCATCGCCGCGCTGCCCGGATTGCTCGCCGCCCTCAAGGGCGAAGGTCAGCCGAGCGCTCCGCTCAGCGCGATCATGCACACCGCCGAGCAACTGGCGGCGGGCAACCCGGCGCGCCTGGAAGACCATGTGTCGACGGCTACCGAAACGGTCCGTCGCACCGTTCGTCGGCGGGTGCCGCGTCTCGACTCGACCGCGGCTTCGGTGCCGACGGCGGGCCTGGCCGGCATGGCTGGCGCGCTTGTCGAAGACGAGCCTGCGGGCCCGGATCACGCCATCGCGATGCCGGTGATGCCTCCGGTCGATCCGGTGCTGCTGGAAATCCTGCGCAGCGAGGTGGCCCAGTATCTGCAGACCATTCGTGGCGCGATCCAGCGTTGCGAGGGTGAACTGCCGGTCAGCGAGGAACTGTTGCGCGCCGTGCACACGCTGCACGGTGCGATTGCGATGGTCGACATCCCCTTGCTGACGCAGTTGCTGTCGCCGCTGGAGTCGCTGTTCAAGCGCCTGCGTGCCGCCAATCTGCCGCTGACCGCCGAGGGCGTCCGCCTGCTTGGGCAGTCCGTCGAAGTGGTCGACCACGTCATGGGCCAGTTCGATGCCGCCGAGCCGCAACTGCCGAACGCGGACGTGCTCACCGCGCAGATCGTCCACATGCGCGACGATTATCCCGAGTCGCGCGTGGCGCACGTCGTGTTCGAGCCACAGATCGACGAGCTCGAGCCGGTGCAGCCGGCAACCCCGACCGATCATGCGTTTGTGGATCATGCGGGTGTCGACGAGGCGATCATGGCCGCTTCCCTGGAAGCCGGCATGGCCGAGGCCGCCGCTGCACAGGCGGCCGCGGAAGCCGAGGCCCAGTCGGCGGGGAATGATGCGCAGGACGTCCATCCGGATGATGCGCATCACGCCGAGGTGACCGCCGAGCTGGCGGCCGCGCTCGACGCGTTTGCCCCCGAGGAGGTGGCTGCCGAGCGCGCCGCAGCAGAACAGGCTGCCGCCGAGAAGCTGGCTGCCGAGCAGGCTGCCGCGGAACGCGCTGCCGCCGAGAGGCTAGCTGCCGAGCAGGCTACCGCGGAACGCGCTGCCGCCGAGAAGCTGGCTGCCGAGCAGGCTGCCGCGGAACGCGCTGCCGCCGAGAGGCTGGCTGCCGAGCAGGCTGCCGCGGAACGCGCTGCCGCCGAGAAGCTGGCCGCCGAGCAGGCTGCCGCGGAACGTGCTGCCGCCGAGAAGCAGGCCGCCGAGCAGGCTGCCGCAGAACGCGCTGCCGCCGAGAAGCTGGCCGCCGAGCAGGCTGCCGCTGAACGCGCTGCTGTCGAGAAGCTGGCTGCCGAACAGGCTGCCGCGAAGCGGTCCGAATCTGAGGCCGTGGCGAAGGTCGATGCCGCACCGGCGCCGGAAACCGCTCACGCCCTGGCAAGCCTCGGCCACATCGATGCCGACCTGCTGGAAGTCTTCATCGACGAGGCCCGCGAGATTCTGGACCACGCCGATGGCGTACTGGCCCAGTGGCATGCCGATTCGGCCGACCTGTCGCACGTGGCCGAACTGCAGCGCGACCTGCATACCCTCAAGGGTGGCGCGCGCATTGCGGGTCTGATGGCGGTGGGCGATCTCAGCCACGCCATCGAGACCCTGCTCGAGAAGCCGATCCGCGACACGGCCAAGACCGGACCGCTGATTTCCGCGCTGGAAGCGAGCTTTGACCAGTTGCACTCGATGGTGCAACAGGTTTCGCAGGGTCAGGTGTCCGACTATCCGCAGGGCATGATCGACCATCTGCTGGCGCTGGCCGGTGAAACCACGTTCGCCGACGATGCCTCGCTGACCGCTGCGGTCATGGCGACTCCGGCCGTCGCAGCCGTAGCGCCTGCACCGCGTCAGGTCGCCGCCGACTCCGACCTGCCCGAGCTGATGCCCGAGGCCGAGGAAGAGGTGCGGTCGTCGCAGGAACAGATCCGCGTCCGCGCCGACCTGCTCGACAGCCTGGTCAACCATGCCGGCGAAGTGGCGATCTACCGTTCGCGACTGGAACAGCAGGTTGCCGGTTACCGCTTCAACCTGGTCGAGCTGGAACAGACGGTGGCCCGTCTGCGCAGCCAGCTGCGCATGCTGGAAATCGAAACCGAGGCGCAGATCATCGCGCGCTTCCAGCGCGAGCATCGCGAAGCGGGCCTCACCGTGTTCGATCCGCTCGAGCTCGACCGCTACTCGCAGCTGCAGCAGTATTCGCGTGCGCTGGCCGAGTCGGTATCCGACCTGGTGTCCATCCAGAACATGCTGGACGAACTGACGCGTCAGGCCGAGACCCTGCTGATCCAGCAGTCGCGGGTCAGTACCGAACTGCAGGACGGTTTGCTGCGCACCCGCATGCTGCCGTTCGACACGATGGTGCCGAACCTGCGTCGCACCCTGCGTCAGGCGGCGCAGGAAGAGCACAAGCAGGCCCAGCTGTACGTGGACGGTGCCCACGGCGAAATGGACCGCAACCTGCTGGACCGCATCAAGGCCCCGTTCGAGCACATGCTGCGCAACGCGATCGCCCACGGCATCGAGAGCCCGGCGGATCGCCGCAAGGCCGGCAAGCCGGTCGAAGGTTCGGTGCACATCACGGTGGCCCGCGAGGCGACCGAGGTGGTGGTGCGGGTCAGCGACGACGGTCGCGGCCTGAACCGCGAAGCCATCCGCAAGCGCGGCATCGAGCGCGGCCTGCTGCGTGCCGAGACCAAGCCGACCGACAACCAGTTGCTCTCACTGATCACCCAGCCCGGCTTCTCCACCGCAAGCACGGTGACCCAGCTGGCTGGCCGTGGCGTCGGCATGGACGTGGTCGCCAACGAGATCAAGCAGCTCGGCGGTTCACTGTCGATCGAGTCGGAAGAAGGCCAGGGCAGCACCTTCATCCTGCGCCTGCCGTTCACGCTCGCGGTGACCCAGGCCATCCTGGTGCGCATCGGCGAAGCGACCTTCGCGATCCCGATGACCTCGGTGCAGGGCGTGGCCCGGGTCAATCCGGAAGAGCTGACCGCCCTGATGGCTGAGGACGAGCCGTCGTTCAACTACGGTAACGAGGCGTTCGGCATTCATGATCTGGCCGAGTTGCTCGGCCTGCCGCCGGGTCTGCCGGCCGAAGACGAACAGCAGCCGCTGTTGCTGACCCGCGCCGGCGACCTGCGCGCGGCGATCCGCATCGACGCGGTGCTGGGTTCGCGCGAGATCGTGGTGAAGTCGGTGGGCCCGCAGATCAGTTCGGTGCCCGGCCTGCTCGGCGCCACGATCATGGGCGACGGCTCGGTGCTGATCATTCTCGATCTGGCGCCGCTGGTGCGTCACGGCATGATCCGCCGCGACCAGCGCCTGTCCGAAGGCCTCAGCGCGGTGCAGGCGCCGGTGATCGAGGAAGTCCAGGTGCGTCCGCTGGTGATGGTGGTCGACGACTCCATCACCATGCGCAAGGTCACCGGCCGCGTGCTGGAACGCCACGAGTACGAGGTCAGCACGGCAAAGGACGGTGTCGATGCGCTGGAGAAGCTGCACGAGCGCGTGCCCGACCTGATGCTGCTCGACATCGAAATGCCGCGCATGGACGGTTACGAGCTGGCGACCCACATGAAGGCCGACCCGCGACTGCGCGACGTGCCGATCATCATGATCACCTCGCGCAGCGGCGACAAGCATCGCCAGCGAGCGTTCGACATCGGCGTGGACCGTTACCTCGGCAAGCCGTACCAGGAAGCGGAACTGCTGGTGCAGATCGGCGAAGTATTGGAGCAGCGAGCAACGGAGCCTGTTCATGACTGAAATGGCGCCGGCGGTTGCCCTGCTGTTTGACGATACCGAACTGGTTGGCCAGTTGCGCGAGGCGCTGCAGGAACGTGGTGCACGCATCGTGCACGAGGGCGGGGTTTCCAGCCTGAGTCGTGAACTGCTGCGGCAGGTGGGCGCCGACGTGCTGGTCATCAACCTGGACGACAGCGCCGACGATGCGCTCGATCACCTGTACGACGTGATCGACGACGAACGCCCCCGGGTGGTCTTCAATGATGCGCAGGCCAGCCGCTCGCTGGCCGGCTGGGATCGCGACCGCTGGGCGCGGCATCTGGCCGTCAAGGTGCTGGCAGCCGGCGATGTGGACCCGCCGCGCCCGGACGGTCCACACCTCGTCGACACGCCAGCTGCCGTGGCGCCGCCGCGGGCCGTGACCGCGGCTCCCCTCGCTGTTGCCCAGCCCGTCGAACCCGCTGCTGCAGCGCCGGAACCGGTGATCGACGAAGTGGTGGATGCCGCTCCAGCGATGGTGGAAGCGGAACCCGACGCGGACGATTTTCTGCCCGTGCACGACGATGCGGATGGCCAGCACGAACAGATCGCCACTGCCGAATCGGAGAACCTGGCGGCAGAGCTTGAGGCCTTGCTGGCCTCCGGTGATTTGCCCGCCGAAGACGAGGTCAGCTCGGGCCCCGGCCTGCGTTTCGTGGATGACCTCGAGCCGCCGCCCCTCCACGATGGCAATTTCCATAATGCAGGCGCGGCCGGGCCGGCAGCGGACTTTGACGTGGTGGCGACCGTTGACGCGCCGCCAGCGGAAGCAGCGCCGGTGCTGGCCAGCGTGACGCCGCCGACGTTCCAGATCGATCATCTCGAGCTGTCTGCGCTGGTCGATACCGACGTGGCGACGACGCCAGCTTTGGCGCCGCATCCGCTCATGGCCGACAGCGCGCCGGGCGTACGCGCGCCGGATGCATGGAGCCTGGTCGATGAAGACGCGGAACCCGCGCCAGCGGCACCCGAGAAACCCGATGCCGGCATGTTCGGCATCGAGAAGATGAGCGCGGCCGATTTCCTTGCACCCGACGCCGACGCGGTCGCGGCGGACATCGAGCCGGTGATGAGCCTCGAGCTGGTTTCGATGGAAGAGGCCGTCGCGCCGCAGCCGTACGAGCGCGTGCCCGACCACGCGATGGTGCTGGACGAACTGGGCAGCGCGCTGAGCCGGGTGGTGGTGCTTGGTGCCGCCACCGATGGCATCGATTCGGTCTGTGCCTTCCTGGCGGCATTGCCTGTGACCACGCGCCTGACCTTCCTGCATACCCAGCACGTGGGCGAACAGTCCGATGCGGCGCTGGCGGCGAAATTCAAGGCGCATTGCGCGTTGCCCGTGCGACTGGCCGAACAGGGCCGCCGCGCCGGATCGGGTGAAGTGTTGATGGTGCCGGCGGGCCAGCAGGTGCGCCTGCGCCGTGACGGCAGCATCGAGCTTCAGGTCACTGGTGGCGAGTCCGCCGAAGCACCGTCGATCGACGCCAGCCTGACCATGGCGGCGAGCGTGTTTGGCCGTGATGCGCTGGCGATCGTTTTCGCCGGGCGCGGCAACGATGCGGTGGCCGGCGCGCAGGCGGTCCACGATCGTGGCGGCCAGGTCTGGGTAGAGTCGTCGTCCGGGGAACATTTCGCTGACATGGTCAGCGGGATCTTCGCCGAGCGGCTGGTCAGTTTTTCCGGCACGCCGACCGAGTTGGCGGCGCGCCTGATCGAGGTGTTTCCATGAGTGATCCGCTGCCGCGTGAAATCCGCTGCGTCCTGGTGCCGGTAGGCAACCAGCGCCTGCTGTTGCCCAACGCCAACATCGCCGAAGTGATCACCCAGAGCACGCCCGAGCCGCTGCCCGGCGCCCCCGCCTGGATGCTGGGACGGATCCAGTGGCGTGGCTGGCGCGTGCCGCTGGTGTCGTTTGCCGAGCTGGCCGGCACCGAGGCGGGCGACGCCGACCTGAGCGTGCGCGTGGCCGTGTTGAAGGCGCTTGGCGGCAACCCGAAGCTGCCGTTCATCGCGGTCCTGACCCAGGGTTTTCCGCGCCTGACCACGTTGAACGCCGAGCTGATCATTCCCACCCATGATGGCAAGCCCTTGCAGCCGGGCGTGCGCGCCCATGTGCTGGTGCGCGATGACGTGGCGATGATTCCCGACCTGGAATGGATCGAAGCCACCTTGCTCGACCTGTACGACGATTCCGGCGTGATGGACGTCGTCGAGACGGTGGAAGACGGCTCGATCGACGCCGACGACTGAGCTGTCGCGGCTTTTTCAAGTTTCCGGGACGAGTCTCGTGGCGGTGATTTCGCGACGGTGAATCAGCCGTCGCCGTGCAGCGCCTGCAAGGCCGCCATGGCAGCCAGTCCCGCCGTCTCCGTGCGCAGGATGCGCGGGCCCAGTCGCAATCCCTCGAAACCGGCGCGGGTGAGCGCGTTGATGTCGCGCTCGCCCAGGCCGCCTTCCGGGCCGATCACCAGCAGGCCGCCGGCGGCGCCGAAGCGCAGCTCGCGGGCCGAACGGGCGCCCTCCGGCAGCAGGGCAAGACGCAACGCACCGTCATCGGCGAGCCCGGCCAGCCAGCCGGCCAGCGGCTGTGCCGGGGTGATCTCGGGCAATCGCGCGCGTCCGCATTGTTCGCAGGCGCTGGCCGCGACCGCACGCCAGTGGGCCAGTCGCTTTTCGGCACGTGCAGGGTCCAGCTTCACTTCCGAACGTTCGGTGAGCAGCGGCACGATGCGGACGGCGCCAAGCTCGGTGGCCTTCTGCACGATCAAGTCCATCTTCTCGCCCCGCGCCACGCCCTGGGCCAGAGTCAGCGGCAGGGGCGACTCGTTCTGCACGGACAGCTTCGCGTCGATCCGCACTCGCAGGTCGCGTTTGCCCAGCGCCACGATGGTTGCGTCGTAGTCGCTGCCGTCGCCGTTGAACACGGTGAGCGGGTCGCCGGCATTCATGCGCAGCACCCGGCCGACGTGCTCGGCGGCCTGGGCCGGCAAGGCGATTTCCGCCGAGACGCTGAGTGGCTGGTCGAGGTGGATACGGATCGTGCGCATGGGAACCGGATGGCATGGAGCGGTCGCCCAGCATAGCGCGAGCGCGTGCCCTGGACAGGCCTCGCGCCCCGTTCAGTGGCTGACGGCGCGCTCGATTCCGGCGATGGCCGTGTCGACCAGCAGGTCGATTTCCGCCGTGCTGACCACGTAGGGCGGCATGAAATAGATCACGTCGCCCAGCGGTCGCAACAGCACGCCGTGCTCCAGGCCGTGCAGGTAGACGCGCAAGCCCCGCCGCTGTTGCGCCAGGAACGGTCGCCGGCTGGCCTTGTCGGCGACCAGCTCCACCGCCGCGATCATGCCGGTCTGGCGCACGTCGGCGACATGCGGGTGATCGCGCAGGGCCTCCAGCCGGCGACCAAGATGGACGGCCAAATGACGGTTGCGTTCCAGCACCGGTTCGTCGCGGAAGATCGCCAGTGTCTCCAGCGCCACGCGGCAGGCCAGCGGATTGCCGGTGTAGCTGTGCGAGTGCAGGAATGCCTTGCCGGCACTGTGTTCGGCGTAGAACGCCTGGTAGATCGCCTCGCGGGTCAGCACGGCCGACAGGGGCAGGAAGCCGCCGGTCAGTCCCTTCGACAGGCACATGAAATCCGGCGACACGCCGCCGCTGCGCCCGGATGCTGCAGGGGCCTGTTCGCAGGCGAACAGCGTGCCGGTACGGCCGAAGCCGACGGCGATCTCGTCGGCGATGAAGTGCACGGCGAACTCGTCGCATAGCGCGCGCAGGCCGGTGAGATATGCCGGGTGATACATGCGCATGCCGCCGGCGCACTGCACCAGCGGCTCGACGATCACCGCGCAGGTCTCGTGCGCGTGCTGCTCGAGCAGCACGCGCAGGGCGGCGAGGGCACGCGTGGCCGCCTGTTCGGGTGATTCGCCGGGCTCGGCCTGGTAAGTGTCCGCCGACGGCGCCAGGAACGGCGTCAGCAGCAGCGGCGCGTAGGTCTTGCGGTACAGCGCGACATCGCTGACCGACAGCGCGCCCAGGGTCTCGCCGTGATAGCTGCCGGTCAGCGCGATGAAGCGGGTCTTCTCGCCGTGCCCCTGGTTGAGCCAGTAGTGGAAGCTCATTTTCAGCGCCACTTCGATCGCCGCCGAACCATTGTCGGCGTAGAACACCCGATCCAGTCCGGGCGGCGTGATCCTTGCCAGCTCTTCGGCCAGCGCGATGGCCGGTTCGTGGGTGAAACCGGCGAAGATCACGTGTTCGAGCGTGCGTGCCTGCTCGGCCAGGGCCGCGGCGATGCGCGGATTGGCATGGCCGAACAGGTTGGTCCACCACGAACTGATGCCGTCCAGGTAGCGCTTGCCGTCGGCATCGACGAGCCAGGCACCCTCGCCCCGCACGATCGGCAGCATCGGCACGCTGTTCGAGCCCGTGGGGTCGTGGTCGTGCATCTGGGTGCAGGGGTGCCAGACATGGCGCAGGTCGCGCGCTGCGAGCGCACTGTTGCCGTTTGCGAGATTGGTCATCCGGCTATCATCGGTGCAGCGCGACGGTCGCTCAAGCCCGTGCATCGTCCCATCTGGAATTCCACGCTTGAAGTCATTGCGAACTTGCCTGATCGGTTTCGTCCTGTTGCTGGTGCTGGCCGCCGCGCTGCTGTGGTTCCTGCCCGCGCGCTGGGCACTGCCGTGGATCGAGCCGTCGCTGCATGGCATCCGTCTGCAGCAGGTCAGCGGCAGCGTGTGGAACGGCCATGCCGGCGCCGTGGTGACGGCGGAGGGGCGGACCCGCGGCCAGTTGCAATGGCAGCTGTCACGACGCGTCTTGCTGGGGCAGCCGCGTCTGCACCTGGATTTCGATGGGCCGCAGCTGCATCTTTCGGGCGGGCTGGAACGCCTGCCCGGTGATGAAGTGGAAGTGCGCGACGCGAACGTCCGGGCAAGCTCGACGGCGATCGGTGAGGAACTCGCCACGCCTTGGGGGAAACCGCGGGGCGAATTGCAGCTGCAGGTTCCCCACGCGCGGCTGCGCGCAGGCTGGCCGATGCAAATGGACGCGCAGGCGAGCTGGCACGACGCGGTCATGCGGACGCCGCAGGGCGACGTCGCACTGGGCGAATTGCAGGCCAGCGCACGGGCGCGCGGCGGGGTGATCGACGTGCAGTTGCGCGACTCCGGCAGCGGCCCGCTGCAGCTTGCCGGCGAGCTGCAGCTCAGCCCGCTGGGCTGGCGACTGGACGCCACGCTGCACGCCCGACAGACTGATCCGATGCTGCGTCGCTGGCTGGCCACGCTGGCGCCACCGGCGGCGGACGGCAGCACGCACATCCGGCGCCATGGCGGGCTGGCCGCCAATGCGCCGCCAGCACCCTCCCACTGAAGGAACGAGACCCGCATGACTCCCGATATCGCCGCAACAGCCCTGGCAGCCGCCCGCGACGCGGCAGCGGCGGCCGCCGAGGTGATCCGCCACTACTGGCGTCGTGGCGTCGAGGTGGAACTGAAGTCCGACGCCACGCCGGTCACCGTGGCCGATCGCGAGGCCGAACAGGCGATCCGGAAGATCCTGCAGGCCGCGTTGCCGCAGGCGTCGATCTACGGCGAGGAGTTCGGCCTGGACGGCGAGCGTGGCGGCCTGCTGTGGCTGGTTGATCCGCTGGACGGCACCAAGAGCTTCGTGCGCCGCACGCCGTTCTTCTCCACCCAGATCGCCCTGATGGACGGCGACGACCTGGTGCTCGGCGTGTCGAGCGCTCCGGTCTACGGCGAGACGATGTGGGCCAGCGCCGGCGAAGGTGCCTGGCTGGACGGCGAACGTGTACGCGTGGCGGCGACCGGCGAAATGAGCGCGGCCTCGATTTCCACCGGCAACATCCGGACCCTCACCGGCGACTCCCGCTGGGATGCGCTGGGCGCGCTGATCCGCGACAGCAACCGGATCCGCGGCTACGGTGACTTCTGCCACTACCACCTGCTGGCGCGCGGCAGCCTCGATCTGGTGATCGAGTCGGACGTGAACATCCTCGACGTGGCGGCACTGGCGGTGATCGTGCGCGAGGCCGGCGGCGTGTTCACCGACCTGGACGGCGCTGCGCCGGGGCTGGACACGCGCAGCGTGCTGGCCGGTACGCCCGCGATCCACGCGCAGGCGCTGCAGCGCCTGCGGCGCTGAGCCACGCGAGCTAGAATGGCCGGATGCACAAACTACCGATCATCCACGCGACCCGCGACGTCACCGACAGCCATTTCCTGCACGTGGAGCAGGTCGACCTGGAGTTTTCCAACGGCGAGCGCCGCACCTACGAGCGGCTGAAGGGAAGCGGCCTGGGTGCGGTCATCATCGTGCCGATGCTGGATGACGAGACGGTGCTGCTGGTGCGCGAATACGGCGGTGGTGTGGGACGCTACGAGCTCGGCCTGCCCAAGGGGCGGCTGGACCAGGACGAGACCGCCGAACAGGGCGCCGAGCGCGAGCTGAAGGAGGAGATCGGCTACGGCGCGCACAAGCTGAAGATCCTGCACAACCTGTCGCTGTCGCCGTCGTACATGACGCACATGGCGCACGTGGTGCTGGCCCAGGACCTGTATCCCGAGAAACTGGTCGGCGACGAACCGGAGGAACTCGAAGTGGTGCCATGGAAGATGTCCGAACTGCACACCTTGCTCGGCCGTGACGACGTCACCGAGGGGCGCTCGATCGCCGCGCTGTTCATGGCCCGCGAATATCTGGCCGGAAGGTTCCGGAAATCATGAGCATGCCGCCCGAACTGGCAAGGAAGATCGGCGTCATCGCACGCGCAGCGGGGGTGGCCATCCTGGATGTCTACCACGGCGACTTCGCGGTGCAGATGAAGGACGATGCCTCGCCGCTGACCGCCGCCGACCTCGCCGCCCAGCAGGCCATCATGGCGGGCCTGTCTGCGCTCGATGAGCAATGGCCGGTGCTGTCGGAGGAAGCCAGCGCGCGGCCGTGGTCCGAGCGCCAGCAATGGTCGCGCTACTGGCTGGTCGATCCGCTCGACGGCACTCGCGAGTTCGTCAAGCGCAACGGCGAATTCACCGTCAACATCGCCCTGATCGACGACCGCCGCAGCGTGCTCGGCGTCGTGCTGGCGCCGGTGACCGGCGAGCTGTACGTCGCCGCGCAGGGCCAGGGCGCCTGGCTGCAGACACAGGCGAATGGCGTATGGCAGCGCATCCATGCACGGGCGCTGGCGCAGCCGCCGACGGTGGCCGGCAGCCGCTCGCACGGTGGTGCGCAGGGCGAGGTGCTGCAACGCCTGATCGGCGACGACTACCGGATGGTGCCGCTGGGCTCGTCGCTGAAGTTCTGCCTGATCGCGCGCGGTGATGCGGACGTCTATCTGCGCCTGGGCCCCACCAGCGAATGGGACACCGCGGCGGCACAATGCGTGCTCGACGAGGCCGGCGGCGCCGTGCTGGATCTGGCCGGCCAGCCGTTCCGCTACAACCGGGGCGAATCGCTGCTGAATCCGGAGTTCATCGCGGTGGGCGATCGTGCGATCGACTGGGCCGCGCGTTTGGAGCCGGGAGTGAGTGGAGAGGAGTGAGAAGTGAGAGGGGTCACCCTTCGCCCCATTTCGCCCGCGCACGCTCCCTGCTTTCTCTCACTCCTTTCCACTCACTTCTCGCCCCATGACCAAGCACAGCCTCGATGATCTGCTAGCCATCATGGCGCGCCTGCGCGATCCGCAGAACGGTTGTCCGTGGGATGTGCAACAGGACTTTTCCTCGATCGCGGCCTATACCATCGAGGAGGCCTACGAGGTCGCCGATGCGATCGATCGGCAGGACTGGACCGACCTTTGCGACGAACTCGGCGACCTGCTGCTGCAGGTGGTTTTCCACGCCCAGATGGCCTCCGAGCGCGGCCTGTTCGAGTTCGCCGACGTGGCCCACGCGATCAGCGCGAAGATGCTGCGCCGCCACCCGCACGTGTTCGGCGACACGCGCTACGCCGACCTCACCGAGCAGATGCAGGCGTGGGAGCAGATCAAGTCGGCCGAGCGTGCGGCGAAAGGCGCGTCGATGGACGACAGTGCGCTGGCCGGCATCTCGACGGGCCTGCCGGAGTGGAAGCGGGCGTACAAGCTTCAGCAGCGCGCTGCCGCCACCGGCTTCGAATGGCCGGGCCCCGAGCCGGTGCTGGAGAAGCTGGCCGAGGAAGTGGAGGAGGTGCGGGTCGAATTCGCCAACGGCGCCGATCCTGCGCGCCTGCAGGATGAAATCGGCGACGTGCTGTTCGTGATGGTGAACCTGGCACGCCACGCCGGCGTCGACTTCTCGCAGGCGCTGCGGCATGCCAACGCGAAGTTCGAGCGCCGGTTCCGGCAGATGGAACAGCTGGCCGCGGCCGAGGGCACGGCGTTCGCCGAGCGCACGCTCGATGAACAGGAGCAACTGTGGCAGCGCGCCAAGCAGGCCGAGCGGGCATCCTGAAACGGCGCGATGGCCGGAGCCATCGCGTCGCCCGTTCTTCGCCTCGGCGGAACCTACTTGGCCGCGGGGGCAGCCTGGCCGGCACGCTGCTGCCAGGCGGCGCGCATCTTCTCGTGCTCGGCACGCATCTTCGCTTCGTTGGCCAGGTTTTCATCCAGCCCCTTGCGCAGGGTGGCGATCGCCTGATCCACGTTCGCCGGCTGCGCCTGCAGGCGAGCCAGGCGCTGGTAGACGTAGTCACGCACCTGCGGGTCCTGCGACTTGGCCAGCACGTCGTTGTAGACCGCGGCCATCTCCTTGCCGCGGCCGACCTGCGTGTACAGCCGTTCCAGCGCATGCAGGTCGCCGATCACCCCGTCGTGCCCGCGGCTGTGCCCGCGATCGAAGCCGTGCGAGCGCATGCGCATCGCATCGCCATGGTCGCCCGGGAGGATGTGCATGGACTTGCCCGTTTTGGCGGGCGGTGCAGGCGGCGGCGTATTCTGGGCCATCACGAAGGTGGCCGATCCGGCGATCATCAGGGCCAGCGTGGAAGCGAGCAGGGTCTTGCGATGCATGGTCTGTCTCCATGATGGGTACACAGCAGGAACGCGGCGGGGCGGCACGGGTTGACCGGCGCTCTCGTGTCGCCCGCTTGCAACCCTTTGGCGGGCAGCGGCATCCCAACCGGTGTCGACCCACCGCGTCCATCCCTCAAGGAGAGTTCCATGCGCCGTATTCTCACCGCAGCCCTGCTGCTCGCCCCGTTCGCCTGCTTCGCCGCCAGCCCCTGCAAATATGAAGCGCCGCGCAACCTGCAGCTGGACCTGGCCGGCGTGCACGGCGTCCAGATCGACGTGCACAGCCAGGATCTGCACCTGACCGGCAGCGATGGCAGCAAGGGACTGACCCTGACCGGCCGCGCCTGTGCATCGAGCCAGGCGGTGCTGGACAAGTTGCAGGTCACCCAGCGTCGCGACGGCGACCAGCTGCTCATCGACATCGGTGGCGATGGCGGCGGCTTCACCCTCAACCTGTTCGGCGGCGACTCCTACGCCAGCCTCGAAGTCACCATGCAGTTGCCCGCCAACCTGCCGGTGACCTTGCGCGTCGGCTCCGGTGACGCCGACGTGACCGGCGTGCAACAGCTGCAGGCCAGCGTGGGCTCGGGCGACCTGCACGTGCGCCAGCTGTCGGGCAAGCTCGGCGCCAGCGTGGGTTCGGGCGATGTCGACGCCACCGACATCGGCAGCCTCGACCTGGGCTCGGTCGGCTCCGGCGATTTCAAGGCCGAGGGCGTCAAGGGCGATGCCCGCATCGGCAGCATTGGTTCGGGCGACGTCACCCTGCGCCAGGTCGGTGGCAGCGTACGCGCCGACACGCTGGGCTCCGGCGATCTCGACGTCAGCGACGTGGGTGGCGATTTCAACCTGGGCGCCAAGGGCAGTGGCGACGTCAATCACTCGGGCGTGAAGGGCAAGGTCAGCGTGCCGCACGACAACGACGACGACTGATCGGGCCGGTCAGCCCAGCCAGCGCCACGCCAGGTAGGCCAGCGGCGCACAGACCAGCAGAAACGGTATCGAGACCCGGTGCAGCAGCCGCAGCCCCTGCGGCTGCTTCGCCAGGCGCAGGGCGATCAGGTTGGCCAGCGAACCGATCGCCACGCCAAAGCCGCCCACGTTCACCGCGACCGCCAGCGCGATCGGGTCCGCCGTACGCTCCAGCAGCAGCACCGTCGCTGGCACGTTGCTGATCAGCTGGGCGGCGACGATGCCGCTGGCGTACAGGGTCAGCGGATGATCGAGGTCGAGCCGGTCCAGCGCCTGCTGCACCAGCGGCAGGCTGGAAAAATGGCCGAGCCCGACGAAGATCGCGGCGAAGGTGGCCAGCAGCAGCCAGTCGATCCGCGCTAGGCTCGGCCGCGCCAGCAGCGCATACGACAGCAGCAACAGCCCGGCCCCCAGCGGCGCCTGGCCGTATTCCATGGCGATCACCATGCCGACCAGGGCGGCCATCGACCATGCGCCCAGCCGCGCCGACATCACGGCGCCGTCGATCCGGTGCGGGTTCAACGCCACGCGGTCGCGCGGCAGCCACAGCCAGGCGAATCCGGCGACCAGCACCAGCATCACCATCGCCGCCGGCAGCATCGCCGCGGCGAAGTGCAGGAACGGCAGCTTCGAGTGCTGCCACAACAGCAGGTTCTGCGGGTTGCCGATCGGGCTCAGGGTGGAGCCCGCGTTCACCGCCAGGGCTTCCAGCACCACCATGCGCAGCACCGGCAAATTCGAAATGCTGCCGATCGCCAGGGTCAGCGGCACGATCAGGAACAGGCTCACGTCATTGGTCAGCACCATCGACAGCAGCGCCGTCGCCACCACCAGCAACAGGCCCAGGCTGCGCAGCGAATGCGCGCGCGCCACCACGGCGACGGCGGCGTGCTGCACCAGGCCGCTGTCGCGGATGCCCTGGATCGCGATCAGCAGGCCGGTGAGGCCCGCCAGCGTGGGCAGCTGCAGCCAATGCCGATAGCTGCCCGCCGGCTGCGGATCGAAGATCGCCAGCGCGATGGCCAGCACCGCGAACAGGCACAGCAGCCACTCGTCCGCGAGGCGCTGGCGCAGGGTTGCAGTCGTCGGCGGCGTCGGGCGGGAGGGCATCGGCGCAACTCTATCAGCCGCGCCGGGTGTTCCGTTCAGAGCCTGCGAGGAAAACCACTTCCGGTGGTTTTCTTCCATCGAACGCCCGGTACATGCCCGGCGTGAGAGGTTGAAAGACTCACAACCGCTCACCCCTCGCGCAGCAGGCGCATCGGCGGCGTGCGGCTGACCGTGCGGGTGCCGGCCAGCCCCAGCAGCATCACCACGAAGGCCGCGAGCAGCGCCGCCAGTGCCAGTGGTGCGAACGGCGGCACGAAGCCCTCGATATGGAACACTGCCTGGCCCAGCCACAGGCCGGCTCCCGCTGCGCCGAACGCGGCGGTCAGCCCGGCCACCAGGCCGAGCAAGGCGAATTCGCAGGCGGCGGCCACGCGCAATTGCCCCCGACGGGCGCCCAGCGTGCGCAGCAACGCGGCTTCGTGGCGTCTTTCCGCCGCGCTGGAGGCGAGCGCCGCGATCAGCACCAGCGCACCGGCGAGCAGGCTGAAGCCGAGAATCCAGCGCACCGCATTGCCGACCCGCTCGATGATCTCGCGCACCCGATCGAGCAGCGCATCGACGTCGACCAGGCTGAGGTTCGGATAGTCGCGCGACAGCTGCGCCAGCTGCGTGGCATGGCCGCGGGGAAGGTGGAAGCTGGCCAGCCAGCTGTGCGGCAGGTCGCCCGCGTGGGCCGGATCGAGCAGCAGGAAGAAATTGACCCGGAACGAACTCCAGTCCACCTTGCGCACGCTGCTGACGGTGGCATCGATGCGGCCTTCGCCCACGTCAAAACTCATCGTGTCGCCCGGCTTCAGGGCGAACATGTCGCGCCACATGGTGTCGACCGAGACCTCGGCCCGCGCCGGATGCGCGCCCTGCCAATGGCCGGCGACCACCTCGTTCGCGGGCGGCAGCTCGGCCGACCAGGACAGGCGCAGCTGGCGGTCGACCCATTCCTTCGCGCGCGGGTCCTCGAAGTGCAACTGGTCAATCGGCCGTCCGTTGATTGCGGTGAGCTTGCCCACGGCCAGCGGCAGCATGTTCAGCTGGTCGCCGCCCGTCGCGGCCAGCGATTGCGCGAAACCCGGGCGCTGGTCGTCCTGCAGGTTCAGCGCGAACCAGTTCGGCGCGTCCGCCGGCAGCTCCTGACGCCAGCCCTGCAGCAGCGAGGGTGCCACCACGGCCAGCAACAGCAGCGCGCACAGCCCGAGGCTGAGCGCGGTGGCCTGGATCACGCTCAACGCGGGGCGTCGCGCCAGCGCGGCCAGACCCAGGCGCAAGGCCGGATGCGCGCCGGGCGCAATGCGGCGGGCCAGCCACAGCAGCGCGCCGGAAAGCAGCGCCGCGATCAGCGCCACGCCGAGCAGGCTGGCGGCGAGGATGCCGGCCAGCTGCAGCGAGCTGCTCTGGCTCCAGATCAGGCCCAGCGCCACCAGCAGCGGAATCAGGTACAGCGCATCGAAGCGGCGCACCCGTCGCTGCAGGCTCTGGCGGAACACCGCCACCGGCGGCACCTCGGCCAGCCGCGCCAGCGGTGGCAGGGCGAAGCCGACCAGCACGGCGATCCCCATCGCCGCGGCGGCGAATGCCGGCAGCAGCGGCAGCAGGGTCGGCACGTTGCCGAACAGCTGGCTGGCCAGCAGCCAGGCCAGCTGCGACAGCCCCAGCGCCAGCACGATGCCCAACGAAGTTGCCGGCACGGCCAGGGCGGCGAGCGTGCCCAGCAGCAGTGCCAGCACGCGCCGTCGCGGCGTGCCCAGGGCGCGCAGCAGGGCGACTTCGGCGGTCTTGCGACGAGCGTAGCGCTGCGCCGACAGCGCGATCGCGATGCCCGCCAGCAGCGCCGAGAGCAGGGCGGTCAGGCGCAGGAAGGCACCGGCACGGTCGAAGGCGCTGCGCATGCGTTCCTGGGTCTGCTCGGGCGTGATCAGTTGCGCGCCCTGCGGCAGGCCGGTCGACTGCGTCCAGTCACGCCAGCGTTGCACGGCCGTGGGCGTGCCGGCCAGCAACAGGCGATGACGGGCGCGACTGCCGACGCCGAGCAGGCCGGCCTGTTCGGCATCGGCCAGGTTCATCAGGGCGCGTGGCGCCAGCGCCAGCAGCTCGCCGCCATCGGGCTGGCGGATCAGTTCGGCGGCGATGGTCAGTTCACGGCCGCCCAGCTGCAGCGGCTGGCCGACCTTCAGATTCAGTGCGACCAGCGCACGATGGTCGAGATAGACCTCGCCACTGGCCGGTCCGCCGCTGCGGCGCTCCGCGGTGCCGCCCAGTTCCAGCGTGCCTCGCAGCGGATAGGTCGCATCGACCGCCTGCACGTCGAGCAGCTGGGCCTGTTCGTGGGCGAACGCCACGCTGGGAAAACTGGCGGTGCGGGACAGCGACAGGCCGTCTGCACGCGCCTGCTCGGCGTAGGTTGCCGGCAAGGCCTGTGGCGAAGAGATGCCCAGGTCGCCGCCGATCAGTTCGGCCGCGCTGGCCAGCATGCCGCGTTCGATCCGCGTGGCAAGGGTGGCGACCACGCCGAGCGCGACCACGGCCAGCACCAGCGACGCGGCCAGCGTGCGCAGTTCCGGCAGATGCCATTCGCGGCGCAGGCTGCGCAGGGACAGGCGCCACAGGTTCACGCGTGCTCCCCATGCGCCGGCAGCACGCGCCCTTCCTCCAGCTCGATGCGCCGATCGCAGCGTGCGGCCAGGGTGGCGTCATGGGTGACCAGCACCAGGGTGGTGTGGTGGTCGCGGTTCAGGGCGAACAGCAGGTCGCAGATGTGGTGGCCGGTGCGCTGGTCGAGGTTGCCGGTGGGTTCGTCGGCGAACAGCACGCGGGGGCGGTGGACGAAGGCGCGGGCGATCGCCACGCGCTGCTGCTCGCCGCCGGAGAGCTGGGCCGGGTAGTGCCGGCGGCGCGAGCCCAGTCCCACCGCTTCCAGCGCGTCGCGGGCGCGGGCGCGGGCGTCGCTGCTGCCCTCCAGCTCCAGCGGCAGCATCACGTTTTCCTCGGCGGTCAGCGCCGGCAGCAGATGAAACGACTGGAACACGAAGCCGACCAGCCGCCGGCGCAGGTCGGCGCGGGCCTCCTCGTCCAGCGTCTGCAGCGCATGGCCGTCCAGCACGATGCCGCCGCTGTTCGGCGTATCCAGGCCGGCCAGCAGGCCGAGCAGGGTGGTCTTGCCGGAACCGGAGGCGCCCACGATGGCGAAACTTTCGCCGGGGCGGATCTGCAGGCTGACCTTGTCGAGGATGTCCAGCCTTCCCTCGGGGCCATCGACCGACTTGCTAACATCGCGGGCTTCAAGCAGCGGTCGGGAAGAATCACTCATGCGTCGAAGCCTTTGTTGGTGGTTGTGCGGCGGGTTGTTGTTCGGTTGGCTGGGCACGGCGCAGGCCGCCACGCCGAACACCGTGCTGGTCCTGGGTGATTCGCTGTCGGCCGCGCACAACATCCCGGTCGAGTCCGGCTGGGTGCATCTGCTGGATGCGCGTCTGTCCACCATGGTGCCGAAATGGACCGCGGTCAATGCCAGCATCAGCGGCGAGACGTCGTTGAGCGGACGCAACCGCCTGCCGACCCTGCTGAAGAAGTACCACCCCGCCGTGCTGGTGCTGGAGTTGGGCGCCAATGACGGCCTGCGTGGCCTGCCGTTGCCCGCGCTGCGCGCCAATCTCGACGCGATGATCGTGGCGGCACAACAGGCGAAAGTGCCCGTGCTGCTGGTCGGCATCGAGCTGCCGGTGAACTACGGCCCGCAGTATCGCGATGGCCTGCGGGCGATCTATGCCGACCTCGCCCGCAGCCGCGGCACGGCGCTGGTGCCCTTCCTGCTGCAAGGCATCGCGCTCGACCCGGCGAAGATGCAGGCCGACGGCATGCATCCGGTCGCGGCGGCCCAGCCGCAGGTACTCGACACCGTGTGGCAGCAGTTGCAACCCCTGTTGGGCCGGGGAGCCAAACCCAACGGTCTCTGAATCGTCGCTGGTCGTTTCACATTCCCCTCACCTTGGCGCCGCTTTCATCTTCACTTATGTGAAATCACGGATGGGATTGACGACATGACCGTACACGACGAGCAAGCAGGCCTGATTCTGTTGGTGGAAGACAACCGCCAGATCGCCGAGATGGTGGGCGAATTTCTCGAACGCCGTGGCTATTCCGTCGATTACGCGGCCGATGGGGTCAGCGGCCTGCACCTGGCGGTGTCCAACAGCTATGACGTGCTGGTGCTGGACCTGATGCTGCCGGGACTGGACGGACTGGAGGTCTGCCGCAAGCTGCGCAAGGAGGCCAAGAAATCCACCCCGGTGCTGATGCTGACCGCGCGCGACACGCTGGAAGACAAGCTTGCCGGGCTGGAAGCCGGTGCGGACGATTACCTGGTCAAGCCGTTCGAGGTGCGCGAGCTGGAAGCCAGGGTGCGCGCCCTGATCCGCCGCGACCGTCGCCAGGTCTCCACCGAGGTGCTCACGGTGGGCGACATGACGCTGGATACCGCCACCCTGCAACTGACCCGCGAGGGCCAGGAGCTGACCGTCTCGCCGATCGGCCTGAAACTGCTGGCGATCCTGATGCGCGAGTCGCCCCGCGTGGTCAGCCGACGCGACATCGAGCGCGAGATCTGGGGCGACACGCTGCCCGACTCCGACACCTTGCGCTCGCATCTGTACAACCTGCGTCGGGTCATCGACAAACCCTTCGCACGCCCCCTGCTACACACCATCCATTCGGCAGGTTATCGACTCGCGGATCTGGAATCCGAAGTCGCTTCCTCGCCCGAGACGGCGTGACCCGAAGTGACCGTGACAGAGATGGCCATGACCGAGATGACAAGTACAGGAAATGGATAGCCGGGTCACCATAGCCGCATCACCGACGGGTGCGTTCCGTCGACGCATTGCCATGGTTTTCGCGTTGCAGTTCGTGACGGTGGTCTTCGTCTGCGTGCTGGGCATGTATAACGTGATTCCCACGCCCCTGGTGATTGCGGTGATCGTGGTGATCACGGCGCTGGCATGGTTCATCACCCGGCGGGAATGGCGCCCGGTACGGGCGCTGGCACGCGTGGTCAACCGCTGGGACGGCCAGTCGCCGGACCCCGGACTGCTGCGGGTCGAACAGTTGTCGGCGCATACCGATGCGGACGTGGCCTCGCTCACCCGCGGATTGCACGGCTTCGCCGTGCGCCTGGCCAACTACAACCAGCGTGAGCGCAACTTCACCCGTGACGCCAGCCACGAATTGCGCAGCCCGCTCACCGTGATCAAGATGTCGGTCGACATGCTGGCCGAGGAAGACGGGCTCAGCGACTTCGGCAACCGTTCGGTGCGCCGCATCAAGCGCGCCACGCGCGAGATGGAAGTCCTGGTGGAGGCCCTGCTGGTACTGGCGCGCGAAGCGGACAGCCCGATGGACGATCGCCATTTCATCGTCAACGATGTGCTGCAGGAAGAACTGGAGGCCGCCCGCGAGATGCTGTCGGGTCGGCCCATCGAGTTGCTGCTGGAAGAGCCTGCGCGGTTTGCCCTGCAGGGCTCTCCGCAGGCATTGTCGGTGCTGTGCTGGCAGCTGATCCGCAACGCGTCCCAGCAGACCGAGCAGGGACGGGTGGTGATCAGCGTGCTGCCGGGGATGATCAGCGTACGCAATCATGCCGAGGTGCTGGAAACGGGGTCCGCCCATTCCCCGCCGGTGGGAAACGTGGACCGGCACGGTTTCGAGCTGGCGATCGCCCAACGGATCAGCGACCGTTTCGCCTGGTCGCTGGAACTGCAGACCCTGCCCGGCAGGGAGAACGTGGCAAGCATCCACTTTCCGCATCCGCTGCCCGCCGAGGTGGTGGAAGCCGGCTTGTAAAGCGGACATCGTCTGCCGGCACGTCCGCTTCAGAAGCGAGGCGGGCCGTGCCCGCCGCGCTTGAGCGTCACGGGGTCGGCAGTGCCACGTCGAACGCGCAGCCGGTCTTCGCCTTCACGTCGTCCAGGCTCACGCCTTCGTTGAGTTCGAGCAGGGTCAACCCCTTGCCTTTCTCGACCGCGAACACGCACAGGTCGGTGATGATCAGGTCGACCACCTGCTTGCCGGTCAGCGGCAGGTCGCACTGCTCCTTGATCTTCGGCGAACCGTCCTTCGCGCAATGCTCCATCAGCACCACCACGCGCTTGACGCCGCTGACCAGATCCATCGCCCCGCCCGGGCCCTTGACCATCTTGCCTGGCACCATCCAGTTGGCCAGGTCGCCGTGCGCGGAGACTTCCAGGCCGCCCAGGATCGACAGGTCGATGTGGCCGCCGCGGATCATCGCGAACGAATCGGCGCTGGAGAAGAAGCTGGAGCCGGGCAGGGTGGTGATGGTCTGCTTGCCGGCATTGATCAGGTCGGGATCGAGCTGGTCCTCGGTCGGGAACGGGCCGATGCCGAGCAGGCCGTTCTCCGATTGCAGGGTGACGCTGACGCCCTCGGGGATGTAGTTCGCCACCATGGTGGGGATGCCGATGCCCAGGTTCACGTAGAAGCCATCCCGCAGTTCCTGCGCGGCGCGCTTGGCCATCGCCACGCGGATCGGGCTTTCCTTCGCGCCGACCACGCCGGCAAGGGTGCGGAACTCGATGCGCTTCTCGTACTTCGCGCCCTGCACGATGCGGTCGACGTAGATGCCCGGCACGTGGATGTTGTTGGGGTCCAGTTCGCCCACCGGCACCAGCTGCTCGACCTCGGCCACGCAGGCCTTGCCGCAGGTGGCGATCATCGGGTTGAAATTGCGCGCGGTCTCGCGGAACACCAGGTTGCCGTGCGCGTCGCCCTTCCACGCCTTCACGATCGACAGGTCGGCGGTGATCGATTCCTCCAGCACGTATTCCTTGCCGCCGAAGACCTTGGTCTCTTTGCCCTCGGCCAATTTGGTGCCGAAGCCGGTGCGCGTGTAGAAACCGGGGATGCCCGCGCCGCCGGCGCGCAGCTTCTCGGCCAGCGTACCCTGCGGGGTCAGGTGCAGTTCGAGTTCGCCGGCTAGCGTCTGCCGTTCGAATTCCTTGTTCTCGCCGACGTACGATGCGTAGACCCGCTTCACCTGATGCGTCTTCAGCAGCGGACCCATGCCGAAATCGTCCACGCCAGCGTTGTTGCCGACGATGGTCAGATCCTTCGTGCCAGCTTCGAGCAACGCGCCGATCAGGTTCTCGGGGATGCCACACAAGCCGAAACCGCCAGCCGCGATCGTCATGCCATCGGCCAACAGACCATCAAGGGCCTTCGCGGCGCTGGGATAAACCTTGTCCATTGCTGTGCCTTCCTGCAGGGAGAGTCAGCTGACAAGGATACGACGGATTGCACCGGATCGACCTTGTACCAAGGTCCGAGGCCTGCGTGTCCACTTAGGAGTCACGTCGTTCCGACGACCCCTGCATCGGGTTCCGGCGCTGCGGCGAAACGGTTCCTGCCCACGCGAAAGAGGCTTGACGCAGTCAATTACACGTGTAAACATCATTCCACTTACACATGTAAACGGTGCCCCATGGCAATCAGTGAAGCCGAAGCCGTCGTGATGGACGTGTTGTGGCGCGAAGCGCCGCGTACCGCCGAAGAAATCCTCGCCGAGGTCGGCCCGGCGCAAAACTGGCAGGAAGGCACGGTCAAGTCCCTGCTCAACCGCCTGCTGCGCAAGAAGGCCGTGCACGCCGAGCGCGACGGCCGCCGCTACCTCTACACGCCGCTGCTGACCCGCGAGCAGTACGTGCAGCAGGAGAGCAAGGGCCTGCTCGACCGCCTGTTCGGCGGTCGCGTGGCGCCGCTGGTGGCGCACTTCTCCGAGCAGCGCAAACTGTCGAAGAAGGACATCGCCGAGCTGCGCAAGCTGCTGAAGGAGCTCGACGATGAGCAGTGAGGCCGCGATCGACTGGCTCGGACGCGGCTGGCTGCTGGTGCTGGCCTTCACCGTCGCCGTGCTGGTGGCGGCCCTGCTGCGCCGGCCATGCCGCCGGCTGTTCGGCGCCGAGCGGGCGTTCCAGCTGTGGCTGTTGCCGCCATTGGCGATGCTGGCCAGCCAGTTGCCGCATGTGGCTGAAGCGCCGGTCGTGGTGCTGTCGCCGGTGGTGATCGCGATCACCTCGGCCGCCGCTGCATTGCCGGTGCATGCGGCGGAATCAGGTGCCATCGACTGGCGCGTCCTTGCGATGCTGGCCTGGGTCGCCGGCAGTGTGTGCAGTCTGGTGCTGGCCGCGCTGGTGCAGCAGCGCTACCGGCGCTGTCTGCGCGGAGCCACCGCCATGCCCGTCTCTTTGTCGCGCTGGCCGGTGTTGCGTGCCGTCGGCACGGATGTTGGCCCGGCCCTGGTCGGCGCCTGGCGCACGCGCATCGTGCTGCCGGCGGATTTCGAGCAGCGCTACGACGCCAGCGAACGCATGCTGATCCTCGCACATGAGACGGCGCATGCGCGCCGCCACGACGGCTGGTGGTGCCTGTGCGCCCAGCTGACGGTCGCGCTGTTCTGGTTTCACCCGCTGGCCTGGTGGGCGCTTGCCGCACTTCGCCACGACCAGGAACTGGCCTGCGACGCCGCCGTGCTGCGCGAACACGGCGAGCAGCGACGCAGCTATGCGAACGCGATGTTGAAGACCCAGTCGGCCGCATTCGCGCTGCCGGTGGGTTGCACCTGGTCCCCTCGTCATCCACTCACGGAGCGCATTGCCATGTTGAAACTGCAACAGCCCGATATCTCGCGCCAGCGCACTGGCCGTGTTTTCCTCGCCATCTTCGCCCTCGGCATGACTGCAGCCGTCTACGCCGCGACACCCTCGCCGCAGGCAAGGAGCGGCGCCGGTACTGGCGATCGGTACACGTTGAAGATCGACATCGCCATGGGTGGCCACCCGGAGTCGATGCATTTCACCCGTTGCGTGAAACCGGGCGAATACACCGAGTTGAGTGGAACCGACACCAGCCAGTTGTCGTGGCAGGGCCGCTTCTCTGTATCACCTGCTGTGTCACCTGCAGCCGCTGGCCAGCTTGAGATCAGTGCGGAGGTCGACACCCGCTTCGATCGTGGTGGCGGCAAGGTGCGGACCCAGTCGGCCAAACCCATCGTGCGAACCATGCCCGGTCAGCAGGCCAGCATCGTGTTTGGCCAGATCATCGACGGCAAGCAAGTTGAAAACGGGAAACTGGAGGACAATACGATCAAGTTCCGTGTGACGCCGAGCAACGGCTGCAGCGGATCGCTTTCGTCACTCGGCAATCCCACGAAAATCGACCAGCGGACAAAGGGTAGGTCGGCGCGGGCACTGGGCGAATCGGTGGCGGCCAAGGCCGGCTTCGTGCTCGTCAATCCGGAGGCTCTGGACAATCGGCTGGTGGCGTTGAACCTTGAACAAGTGCCAGCTACCTCGGCCTTGCAGCTGATTGCGGACGTTGATGGGATGCGCGCCGTGTTCCATGACAACAAGGTGAATTTCGAACCGAAGTGATCGCCATGGCTATACTCGCCCGGTCACCGTCCGGGAGAGTGTCGTGAAATCGCGTCATCTGTTTGCCGCCCTTGCAGCCATCGGAATCACCGCCATGAGCCATGCCGCCGTGTCACCCGTCCTGGTGATCCACGGCGGTGCTGGCGTGATCAAGCGCGACATGACGCCGGCCAGGGAGCACGCGGTACGCGCGGCGATGACGCAGGCTTTGCAAAGCGGCTACGCCGAGCTCAAGGCGGGCAAGCCGGCGCTGGACGCGGTCGCCGCCGCGCTCGCCGTGCTGGAAGACGATCCGAATTTCAACGCCGGCAAGGGCGCGGTGTTCACCCATGAGGGCCGCAACGAGCTGGATGCGGCGATCATGGACGGCTATACGCTGCGTGCCGGCGCGGTGGCCGGGGTGCGGCGGGTGAAGAATCCTATCCTGCTGGCGCGCGCGGTGATGGAGCATTCGCCCCACGTGATGCTTTCCGGTGACGGTGCCGAGGCGTTTGCGAAGGAGCAGGGCATCACCCTGGTCGATCCCGCGTATTTCCGCACCGAGGAGCGCTGGCAGCAGTTGCAGAAGGCGTTGAAGGAGGACGCGGCGAAGCAGCCCCATGCGGACGTCGAGACGGCCAGACATTTTGGCACCGTGGGCGCGGTGGCGCTGGATGCGCAGGGCCATCTGGCTGCCGGCACGTCCACCGGCGGCATGACCGACAAGCGCTGGGGCCGCATCGGCGACTCGCCGATCATCGGTGCCGGCACTTATGCCAATTCGGGCTGCGCGGTGTCGGGTACGGGCTGGGGCGAGTTCTACATCCGCACCGTGGCCGCGCACGAGATCTGCATGAAGGTGACCCAGATGCGCGTGCCGCTGAAGCGCGCCGCGGCCGAGGTGATCAACCAGGAAATCCCGTCGATGGGCGGCAACGGCGGCGCGATCGCGCTGGATGCGGAAGGCCACATCTCGATCCCGTTCAACACCGATGGCATGTATCGCGGCTGGATCGGCGCCGACGGCGCGCCGCACGTGGCGCTGTACGGCGACGAGGACGATGGCACTACCGAGATCCCCGAGCCGGTGCCGGCCGAGAGCGTCGCCCAGCCGTAAGCGCGCGGTGCCCTACAGGAGCTTGCGCAGCTGCGCGGGCGTCAGCGCGCCGCTGATGCCGAGCCGGCTGCCGTCGGCGCGGATCACCAGCACGCGCGGTGTCTCGCCGCCCCAGTGCGGGTCGAGCAGGAAGTTGATGCGTTCGGGCGACGCTTCGGCGTAGGCGCGGTTCGGATAGCCGTCCATCTTCATACCGCGCAGGCGCGCCTCGATCGTCGCGGCCTGCTCGATGCCGTCGGTGGTCACGAGCACCAGTTCGATCTCGTCGGGATGCTGGCCTTGCAGTCTGGCCAGCGCCTGCAGGTTCGGTTCGCAGTAGGCGCAATCGAGCGCCCACAGCGCGATGATGCGTTCGCCGTGCGCCGGTGGCTTGAGCAGGGCGGCCACGTCATCGGCGGCCAGCGGTTGCAGCGAACCGGCGCAGGCCAGTGCTGGCAGCAGCAGGAACAGCAGCGGCAGCAGGCGCTTCATGGTGCTGTCCCGATCAGGCGAAATCCCTGCGCCGTATTCCAGGCCACGAAGGCCTGGCCCGACTTCGTCAGCAACTGCGGTGAGCCGACCGCGCCGCCGCTGTGCGCGATGGCGCGCTCCGCGTCGAAGTGCGCGCCGTTGTCGGTCGAGCGGCGCAGCATCAGCGTGTAGCCATCCGCGCCAACCTGGTTCCACACCACCCACACGGTGTGGCCGTGCACGGCCACGTCGGCGTGGCTGGCGCCGGCGGCGGCGATCGTCGTCGCGTGCTGCGGCGGGTGACCGGGATCGAGCTGGCCGTAGTGGATCGTGGGCGCGCTCTTCGCCTCGTACCACACCGCGTGGCGGACACCGTCAGCGCCGATCGCCAGGCCGGGGCCGTGGTGCGGGCAGCCGGCGATATGCCATTCGCTGAAGGTGGCGCGCCGGACCGTGCTGTCCTGGCCGTCCGTGCGCAACACGGCATAGGCGTGGTCGCGGATGTTGTCGCCGTAGATGCTGCGGAAGAACGCCGCGACGTGCCCGTCGGTCGTGCGCGCCAGCGCGATGCGGCAGCATTCGCAACTCTGGTCGACCAGCTTGCGCTCGGGCACGAAGCTGGCGCCGCCGTCCTCCGACCAGCTGTAGTAGACCGCGGCGCCGAGGTAGGGCTTGTTCGCGCCGTCGGCAGCGACCAGGTCGCGCTTGTCGATCCAGGCGATCACGATGCGGCCCTTGCCGTCCACGGCCAGCGCGTCGAAGCGATGGGTGATCTCGGCATGGTCATGATGCACGGTGAGCGGTTCGCTGAAGTGCTCGCCGCGATCCGTCGAACGGGCGAAGCGCACGAAGCCGGTCCACGGTGCGGTGCGCGGCTGCGACCAGCTCACGTAGATCTCGTCGTGGGGACCGAAGGCGAGCTTCGGCCGGTTCTCGCCTTCGGCGTAGATGCGTTCCGCCACGGCGTTCACTTCGACCGGCGCGCTCAGCGTGCGGCCGTCGTCATCGGAGTGGCGCAGCCGCACGTGACCGTCCGCCGCGTCCACCACGTACAGCCGGCCGTGACTGTCGAACGCAGCGCTGGCGCCAAGCTCGGGACCCTTGGGCATGTCCATGTGCATGCCGTCGTGGGCGAACAGGGCGGGCGAGAGCAGGCAGAGCAGGATGATCAGCAGGTGGCGCATGAATGCTCCTCGGGTTTTGCTCCTCCCCCTGCTTTCAGGGGGAGGTTGGGAGGGGGTGCTTTTGACTTCAACCCAAGATCAGGAGCGACCCCACCCCACCCCTCCCCTGCGAGCAGGGGAGGGAGTATCGCGCGCGGGGGCCGGCAGCTCTTCACAACTCCCAGCGCAGCTCGCCGAACCAGGTGCGGCCAGCGTAGGGATGGTAGACCCAGTAACGTTCGTTGGTGAGGTTGTCGACGCCGAGCGCGGCGGTCCAGCCGGGCGCGAAGGACCAGCGCAGCCGGGCGTCGGCCACGGTGAAGCGGCTTACCGCGCCGTAGCTGTCGACGTGGTCGCTGTTGTCCAGCGTGCCGTACTGGCGGCCGGAATGGCGGATGCCCAGCGAGGCGTCCCATTGCGGCGCGAAGCGGTAATCGGCGAACACGCTGGCGCGGATTTTCGGGATGCGCGGGAACAGCTTGCCGTTGGCCAGCGGATACTGGCTGTCGTCCAGGGTGCGGGCGTTGTTGAAGGCCACGCTGGCCTGCATGTCGAGTCCATCCAGCCACAGGTTGGTGAGGATGATCTCGCCCTCGAGCCCGCGGCTGCGCATGCGGTCGATGTTCTGCACGCTGGTGACGGTGGGGGTGACGGTGATGTCGGTCTGCGAGTACAGCGAATCGGCGATGCGGTCCTGGTACAGCGAAATGCGCCAGTGGCCGTTTTCCAGGTGGCGGTTCAGCGTGAGGTCGGTGGATTCGTCGATCTCGGGCCGAAGGTTCGGATTGTTGTTGACGATCGCATTGGCCGACAGGCTGCCCTGGAACAGTTCGTTCACGGTCGGGTAGCGCACTGCCTTGCCATGGGCCAGGCGCAGTTCCCAGTCTTCGGCGAAGTCCCAGCTCAGCGCGGCCTTGGGCGAGAAGTCGGTGCGTTGCCGGTCGGCGTAGCGCAGCGTGGTGTTGCCGTTGCCGCGCAGGCCGTCGTAGGCCCGCCATTGTTCCAGCCGGCCGCCCAGGGTCAGCGCCCATGCGTCGGCGAAACTCCATACATCCTGCAGGTACAGCGCGCGGGTCTGGCTGCGGCCACCGAACGCGCTGACCAGCGCGCCGTCGGCATCGCCCAGCCAGTGGCTGGCGTTGCGCAGCTGGCTGTCCAGCACGTAGCGATCGGCATGGATGCCGGCGTACAGCATGTGACGATCACCGATGGGACCGGAACTGCGCAGGTCGAGAGTGTCCCAGCCCGAGCCGGCCTTGTCGGCGACTGTGCCCGGGCCGTTGACGGGCCGGCCCGGTTCGGCGTTGTTCGCGCTGCCGGCCAGCGAGCGCAGGAAGTCGTAGTGGCTGGCCACCGCGGTCCAGCGCCAGCCGTTGTCGAGATGGCCGTTCAACTCGATGCCGTACAGCATGTGCGTGTCGCTGGCCGAGGAAGGCGCCAGGCCGCTGGCCGGCAGCGTCCAGGTCTGCCCGTCTGCGCTGATGACGCCGCCATTGACCGGGTTGCCGTCGCCATCGCGGATCAGGCTGCGGGTGAAGTCCTCGGCGCGGTTGTGCCACCAGCCCACGGTGAACAGCGCGGCGACGTGCTCGCCCAGGTCGACGCCCACTTTCAGCTTGGCCTGGTCCTGCACGGTGTGTTCGATGCTGTTGGCGCCGTAGACCAGCCGCGCGCTGCCGTTCGGGTTGCGGTCGGCGGTGGCGCCGGTCACCGGCACGGCCAGGCCGGGGTCGCCACCGGCCCGGGCCGTGGCGTACTGCATCGGCTGGCCGCGGTTGTCGAGTCGGCTGTATTCGAGCAACCAGCTCCAGCGGCCCTGCTTGTTGCCCAGCGTGGCGGCGGCCTGGTGACCGTTGTAGTGGCCGCCGGCGCCGTACGCGCCACGGTAGTCCTGGCTGAAGAACTGGGTGCTCACGCTGGCGGTCAGCCGCTGCGGCAGCACGGTGTGGATCAGCACGGTGCTGCCCAGCGAATTGCCCGGATACAGCGCGGAATAGGGGCCGTACAGGATGTCGACGGCGCCGATTTCCTGCGGCGCCACCATGCCCCAGCGCGGTGCGCCGTCCCAGCCGTTGGTCATCAGGTTGGACAGCAGCAGGCCGTCGGCATAGACCAGGCTGCGCGCGCTTTGCAGGGTGCCGGCGTTGCGACCGCTGATCACCGCGTTCGGATCGCCGATGTAGCGCTTGCGCACCATCATGTTCGGCGCGTACTTCAGCGCATCGGCGCTCTCGGTGACGTTCTGCTGCTGCAGTTGCGCCCGCTTTACCCGCACCTGCACGCTGGGTGTCTCCATCACCATGGTGTCGCTGGCGTGCACCGAGACCGGTGTGAGGGTGGTGGTCTGCAAGGCGGTATCGGCGGCCGGCAGCGGGTTGGAAGACACCGCGAGTGCAACAGCGCAAAGGCCGAGCGGGAGGGCGTTCAAGCGATACTCTGGATGGGGATCTAGGGTTGCAAGGATAGTCCGCTGCCATGCGCACGACAGATGGCGTGTTGTCGCAGCGGGGGACGGCCATGGGATGCACGGGCGCGGCGAAAGGTGCCGACGGCACGTAGGGCGGGCAATGCCCGCCGACTCTTGCGGTTCCGGGAGAAGCGGCGGGCAGTGCCCGCCCTACGCGGATCAGTCTTCGCGTTCGGGACGTTCGCGCACCGGGTGCTTGCTCAGCTTGCGCTGCAGGGTGCGGCGGTGCATGCCGAGGCGGCGGGCGGTTTCGGAGATGTTGCCGTCGCATTCGGTCAGTACGCGCTGGATGTGTTCCCACTCCAGTCGGCGCAGGGCAAGCGGCTGTTCCGGTGTGTCGGGCAGGTCAGCGTCATCGGTTTCGCTGTCGCCATCGAGCAGGGCGCGTACCACGGCGTCGGCGTCGACCGGCTTGGCCAGGTAGTCGTGTGCACCGCGCTTGATCGCCTCCACCGCAGTGGCGATCGAGGCGTAGCCGGTCAGCAGCAGCACGCGCAGGTCGGGCACCAGGGTGTGCAGTTCGGGGATCAGGCGCAGGCCGTTTTCTTCGCCCAGCTTGAGGTCGAGCACGCAGTAGCGCGGATGGTGCCGGCGCGTCAGTGCGCGGGCCTCGTCGAAATTGCTGGCGGTGATCACCTCGAAGCCGCGCGAGCCCAGCGCACGCGCCAGTACGCGCAGGAAGGTGGCATCGTCGTCGACCAGCAGCAGCGGGCGCGCCGTGGCAGCTTGGGGCAACTCGGTCATCGCGGGGGTCCTGATGGTGATCCAGCGTCCATTCTTGCCGGAAGCGGCGCGACTTGCACGCGCGCCGGGCTATTTTTCGGCGATCACCGCCAGCGGCAGGCGCAGGCAGACCCTGGCGCCGCGTCCGGTATTGCCGGCAACCAGCTCGCCATTGAGTCGCTCCGCCGTGGCTTCGGCCAACGCCAGGCCGATGCCCAGGCCGGCCTGCTTGTGCGAATGGCCCAGCGCGGTGATCTCCGGGTCATCGTCGAAGCCCGGACCGTGATCGCGCACGCACAACTGCAGCCACGGCCCGTCGCGCGAAACCTCCAGGGCGATGGCGTCGGATTGATTGGCGGCCGAAGCGTCGACCGCGTTGTTGAGCAGGTTGATCAGTGCATGGCGAAGCCCCGGCGGCGTGCGCAGGACAGTGCCCGCCAGCTCCGGATCGAGCGTCACCGTCAGCTCGGCTTCCGGCCGCAGCAGCTGGAAGCGCTCCAGGCAGCCGTGGATGAACTGGTCCAGCCGCAGTCGCTCCGGTTCCTGCGACAGCTGCGCCTTGCCGAACGCGACCATCTCGCGAAGTATCGTGCGGCAGCGATCGACCTGGCTTTCGAGCAGCTCCAGGTCTTCGGACAGCGTGGCCTCGCCGGCGTGTTCGCGGCGCAGCTCCGGCAGCAGGGTGCGCATCGTCGACAGCGGCGTGTTGAGTTCGTGCGCCGCACCGGCGGCCTGGGTGGCGATGGCCAGGATGCCTTCGTCGCGCAATGCGCGTTCGCGTATCCGCTGCACCTCGAGTTGCTGCAGGCGCAGGACGCGGGCCAGCCGGCTGATGAAAAACCCCAGCAGCACCGCGCTGATCACGAAGTTCACGCCCATCCCCGCGACGTGCAACGAGAAGCGGTTCGGTGAATCCCCGTGCATCGACATCGGCAGAGGTACATGCTGGTAAAGCAGGAGCACGTAGGCGATGCCCGCCAGTGCTGCCACGGCCAGGACCGCCCGCGCCGACAGCGCCGCGGCGCTCAAGGCGATCGGCACCAGCAGCAGGGTGATGAACGGGTTGCTGGCGCCGCCGCTGAAATACAGCAAGTAGCCGAGTACCAGGGTATCGAAGGCGATGTGTCCCACCGCCTCCCACTCGCCGAGCGGCCACGGCTGGGTCAGCCGCCAGGCGGCGAATACCGAAAACACCGCCAGCACGCCGATGCCGATCAGCAGGGGCAGCAGCGGCACGTTCAGTCGCATCCACCAGGCGCAGACCAGTACCGCCGTGCTCTGTCCGGCGATGGCGCAGATCCGCAGCCAGGCCAGCGTCCGCGTCAGTGCAAACGGACCGATGCGTTGGGCGGATCGGTGAGGCATGGTGATCTTCCTGGCTTGCTGGACGGGCGAAGCCCGCCGCGACATGCACGGCGGGCTTCGGTGGACCACTTACGGCGTGTTGAATTCCTCGCTGCGCACCGGCGGCAGGGGCTTGTTGTTGGTCGCCGCATCGGAGTGGCTGGCCGACAGCTTGCTCATCAGCGGCAGCATCGCAATGGCGATCACCGTGCAACCCACGCCGGCGAGGCCGAGCTTGTTGAACAGCGCGGTATAGATCGGCAGCGACACCAGGGGGTCCTTGATGTCGGTGGGGATGCTGGCGAAGTTCGCCACCACGCTGCCCAGGTATTGCGAGATGCCCGAGGCCACGTAGTAGGCGCCCATCATGAATCCGCCCATGCGCGCCGGCACGTAGCGGGCGATCATCGCCAGGCCCAGGCCGCTGACCAGCAGCTCGCCCAGCGAGTACAGGCCGTAGCCCCACACCATGATCCACGACGACACCTGGCCGTTCACCGCGAAGCGGGCGCCCACGCCGTAGATGAAGAAGCCGATCGCCACCGCGGCGAAACCCCAGGCGAACTTCGCGGCCACCGAAGGATTCTTGCCGACCTTGCCCATGCTGTTGTAGATGAAGACCAGCACCGGGCTCAGCAGCACGATCCAGATCGCGTTGAGCGACTGGAACTGCTCGGGAATCCAGTTGAACAGGTGCCAGCCGAACAGGTCGAACGAGAGGTCGACGTTGCGCTGCGCGAACAGGTTCAGCGAGGTCGACATCTGCTGGTAGAAGATGAAGAAGAAGATCGTCTGCGCGACCAGTACCAGGGCGGCGACCAGGCCGGCCCGCTCATGGTGTTCGCTGCTGCGGATCAGGTGGATGAAGATGCCCAGGATCACCACGCCGGCGGCATACACGCAGATCCGCGCCACCATTTCATTCTGCAGGATGAAGGCCGACACGAAGACCATGCCGATGGCCGCCAGCGCCAGCAGCCCCAGCTTCCTCAAGTCGACCCGCTCGTCGTCGGCCGGCGAGCCGATGTGCTGCAGCGTGCGGTACATCAGCGAGTAGTTGATCAGGCCCAGCACCAGGCCGATCGCGCAGACGCCGAAGGCGGTGTGCCAGCCCCAGGCGTCGCCGTACTTCGCGCCAACGTAATCGCGGATCCACGGCGTCAGCAGCATCGAGATGGTCGAGCCGATGTTCACCGCCATGTAGTAGATGGTGAAGGCGCTGTCGATCTTGGTGTCGTCACCCTCGTAGATCTTGCGCACGAGGTTGCCGGCGTTCGGCTTGAAGAAGCCGTTGCCGACGATGATCACGCCCAGCGCCACGTACAGGAAGTAGGCGTTGTTGGTCGGGATCCACAACATCGCGTAGCCCAGCGCAAGCACGACGGCACCGATCAGCATCGTGCGGCGCGTGCCGATCAGCTTGTCGCCCACCCAGCCACCGATGGCCGGCGTCGCATAGATCAGCGCCGCGGCGGCGCCCCAGATCAGGTTGGCCTTGCTGTCGACGAAGCCGAGCTTCTTCACCATGTAGGTGACCATCAACACCTGCATGCCGTAGAAGCCGAAGCGCTCCCACATTTCGATCAGGAAGACGGTACTGAAGGACTTCGTCTGCGAGACGGGCGGGTTCTGGGTTGCCATAGATTTTCCGTGCGGGTTTCAGACCATGGCGGCGTGCTGGCACGCGCCTTCGGCATGTGATCCTGAACGGACCACAACCGACGAAGCCTAACCCATCCGCCGGCAGGGTGTAGCTGCACTGCGACATGACAGGTATGCGCCGCAGGTGCTTGGAAAGGTGGCGCGAGCCGTGTGCGGACGGCTGCTTGTGGCATCATCAGGCGCCTGCCATCACCGCTTCCCGGAGCCCGGCCCACCATGCCCCAACCCGATTCCACCCTGTCACCACAGCGACCACCGGCCGGACGGCGGGGCCGCTGATGGCCGCCGAAGGTTTTCGTGGTCCGAAGCAGGTCTGGAACGCATTCCGTTGGTCGATGAAGGGCTTGCGCGCTGGCTGGAAGCACGAGGCATCCTTTCGCCTGGAAGCCTGCCTGGCCATCGTGATGGTGCCGCTGGGCCTGTGGCTGGGCCATGGCGGGCTGGAAAAGTTCGCGCTGATCCTGGCCCCGTTGCTGGTGCTGTCGGCCGAGCTGTTGAACTCGGCGATCGAGGCGGTGGTCGACAAGGTCAGCCCCGAATTCAACGAACTGGCCGGGCGCGCCAAGGACATGGGCTCGGCCGCGGTGTTCGTGCTGCTGATGCTGGTGGTGCTGAGCTGGACGCTGATCCTGGGGCCACGCCTGCTCGGCTAGCTGTCCCTTCACTCCGTGCCGACACGATGGCGGTGTCACGCATGGGATGATCGAATGAATCCTGCAACGGACCGGAGCCATCCATGAAGACCCTGCGCCATCTCGTATTGCTGTTGCTCGTGGTCATGCTGTCGGGCTGCGGCTACAACGCCATCCAGAAGCAGGACGAGGCGGTCAAGGCCGCCTGGTCCGAAGTGCTCAATCAGTACCAGCGGCGTGCCGACCTGGTGCCGAACCTGGTCAACACGGTCAAGGGCTATGCCCAGCACGAGGAGAAGGTCTTCGTCGAGGTGACCGAGGCCCGTGCCAAGGTGGGCAGCCTGCAGGTCAACGCCGACTCGCTCAACGACCCGCAGAAGCTGCAGCAGTTCCAGGCCGCCCAGGGCGAGCTGGGCAATGCGCTGTCGCGGCTGATGGTGGTCAGCGAGAACTACCCGCAGCTGAAGGCCGACGGCCTGTTCCAGAACCTGCAGGCGCAGCTGGAAGGTACCGAGAACCGGGTTGCCGTGGCACGCAACCGCTACGTGCAGTCGGTGCAGGAATACAACAGCATGATCCGCACCTTTCCCAACAACATGACCGCGAAGATCTTCGGCTACCAGGTCAAGCCGAACTTCAGCGTGCAGAACGAACAGGCCATCTCCACGGCACCGAAGGTCGACTTCGGCACCACCGCACCGGCGCCAGCGGCGACGCACTGATGACGGCCGGGCGCCGGTCGCGCCACTGGCTGCTGGCGCTGCTCCTGCTGCTGCAGACCGGGCTGTACGCGGCGGATGCCGTGCCGAAACTGGCGCGGCATGTCACGGACCTCACCGGCACGCTGACCGCCGGGCAGGTCGACCAGCTCGACGCGCAGCTGCAGGCGCTGGAGAAAGCCAAGGGCGCCCAGCTGGTGGTGCTGATGGTCGGCAGCACCGGCGACCAGGACATCGAGGGCTACTCGCTGGCCGTGGCCGAGGCCAACAGGATCGGCCGCAAGGGCACCGATGACGGCGTGCTGCTGCTGATCGCCAAGCACGATCGCAGCGTGCGCATCGAAGTGGGCTACGGCCTCGAGGGCGCGATCCCGGACGCGGCCACGGCGCGGATCATCCGCGAATACATCGCGCCGAAATTTCGCGGCAACGATTATTTCGGCGGCATCAGCGACGCGGTCGGCGCGCTGACCCAGCTGATCGACGGCGAACCGCTGCCGCCGCCGGTCCGCGGTTCGCCCGCGGGCGAACATGGCGGCCTCGACCTGCAGACCGGCTTGATGATCGCCGTGTTCGCGGCACTGTTCCTGCGCGGGATCTTCGGACACGCGCCGGCATGGCTGCGTGCGTCGCTGGGTGCGCTGGCGATCGGCGGCCTGCTGTGGCTGCTGATCTCGATGGGGGCCGGCCTGATCGGCGCGCTGATCGGTGGCGTCCTGATGCTGCTACCCGCCGGCGCCGGCCGTTCGATCGGCGGTGGCGGTTGGGGCGGCCTTGGTGGCGGCGGAGGCTGGGGCGGGGGACGCTCCGGTGGCGGTTTTGGCGGCGGCGGCTTCAGCGGTGGCGGCGGCAGCTTCGGCGGCGGCGGTTCTTCGGGGAGCTGGTGATGGAGCGCATGCGACGGCTGTGGGTGAATCTGTTCGGCGACTGGTTTCGCCTGTCGCGCCGCTTTTCGCCAGCCTTGCTGGACGAGATGGCCGCGGCGATCGCGGCGGGCGAACGCACCCATCTGGGCGAGATCCGTTTTGCGGTCGAGTCGCGGCTGGCGCCGGCGGACGTGCTGGGCGGGCTCGACGCGCCGACCCGCGCGCGGCAGCTGTTCACGCAACTGCGTGTATGGGACACCGAACACAATTCCGGCGTGCTGCTCTACGTGCTGATGGCCGAGCATCGCATCGAGGTCGTCGCCGATCGCGGCATCGCGGCGAAGGTCCCGGCCGAAGCGTGGAGCGCGATCTGCTCGCGCATGCGCGAGTGCTATGCCGGTGGCGAGTGGCGTGCGGGCAGCCTGGCCGGCATCGCTGCGGCGAGTGCATTGCTGGAACGTCATTTCCCCGGCGACGGACGTGCCAACCCCGACGAATTGCCGGATCGCCCCGTGCTGTTGTGACGGGTGCGCGCGGCGGGTGTCTGCGTGGTCCACTTGTTTCGTTGACAGGCGGTGGCCTGATCTTCGGTTGCGAACGGTGCACAAAAAAACGCAGCCCTTTCGGGCTGCGTTTTCATTGCTTCACACCGTTGCCGGCTTAGAACTTCTGGTTGTAGCGCAAGTAGAAGAAACGACCGATGTCATAGGCCGGATTGTACGAGTACTGGCTGTCAGACAAGTTGGCCGGGCCGCTGTAGAACGCAGCGCCCTCGCGGTTGAACACGTTGTTCGCGCCCACCGAGAAGGTGCCCTTCCACGGAGCCGTCCAGCGTACCTGCAGGTCGTTGTACACGATGCCGCCGACGGTACGCATCGGAGTCACGCCCACGCCCGGGGTGTAATGGTTCGGCAGGTCGCAAAGCGGACCGCCAGCCTTGTCGTAAGCGCAGGCTTCCTTCAGGTTGGAATAGGCGCGAACGCCCCAGTTCACGCCGAAGTTGCCCAGGCTCCAGTCCAGGTTGGCATTGGTGCGGTTGCGCCAGATGGAGTAGTTGCCCGCATTGAACTCGGTCGGCGCACCGGAACCGGCATTCGAGTTGTATTTGACCAGGTAGTTCGAATCCAGATGGACCACGAACTGGCCGATGCTGAACTTCGGCAGGCGGTAGTTCAACGTGAAGTCGTAGCCTTCCGTTTCCAGCCAGCCCTTGTTGGCCAGCGTGTGCGAAAGGTTGACGACCTGGCCGTCGGCGTCGCGCTGGAACAGGCCGCAGGAGGCCGCGACGCCACGCAGGTAGCAGTCATCCAGCACGTTGTCGGAGCTGACGCCGCTGATCAGGTTCTTGATGCGGATGTTGTACCAGTCCAGCGACAGGTCCAGGCCCTGCACGAAGTGCGGGCTGTAGACCAGGCCCAGCGACTTGCTGGCCGAGGTTTCCGGCTGCAGATTCACGTTGGAGCCCGACAGGAACGGCGTGGTCGACTGCGCACCCGGACCATCGACCGGCTTGCCGGCGGCGTCGGTCTGGTGGAAGTTCGCACCCAGGCCAGCAGCGGCACAGTTGGCTGCCACGGCGGGGTTGGTGCTGGCCGAGCCGAAGGTGACGTCGCACGGATCGGTGTAGTTGTCGAACGTCTGGGACTGGCCGCCGTACAGATCGTTGATCGTCGGTGCGCGGAAGCCTTCGGCGTAGCTGCCGCGAACCAGCAGGTCGTTGACGGGTTTCCAGGTCAGGCCGAACTTGCTGTTGGTGGTGCTGCCGAAGTTGCTGTAACGCGAGTAACGGCTGGCGATGTCGACCGACAACTGCCTGGCGAACGCCATGTCGGCCAGCAGCGGGATGTTCAACTCCGCGTAGATTTCCTTGGTGTTGTAGCTGCCCGACGACGGGTCAGCGGCCAGGTCGGTGGAGTTGCCAGTCTGGGAATAGCCGTCCGGCCTCTGGTAACCCGACTCGTGGCGATATTCCGCACCGGCAGCGAACTGCATCGTGCCGGCCGGCAGCTGCACCAGGTCACCGCTGATGTTGGCGGTGAAGCCGGTGGTCTTGGAGCCATAGGTGCCGTTGGTCGGGCGACCGATGTAGTCCAGCATGTCACGGGTCCAGCCACCGTCGCCGGCGAGGGCGTTCAGCGGCGTGCAGCCGGTGATGACGGCGCCCGGGGTGCCGCACTTGACCACGCCGTCGGTGTCCTTGAACGACGGTCCCAGTGCCTGCTGCATCTTCACCAGGTCGTAGTTGCCGGTGCCGAAGATATGGCCGGTGTTCTTGTTGATGAAGGCACTGACGTCCCAGGTGAAATAGTGCTCGCCTGCGCTGAATGCACCGTCGATGCCGCCACCCAGTCGATAGGTCTTGACCGTGTTCTTGGTGAGGCGCGGGTTCTCCGTGCCGCGACGCAGGAACTCGACGTCCTGCGGAGTCGCATAACCGCTCTGCACGCCCAGCGGGTTGTAGTAGCTGTTCTTGTCCAGCACCAGGCCGGTGGTGGCGGTGCCGACCGGGTAGCCGGCAACCTGGATGTTCGCCGTGCGCTCGTTGTAGAGCGCGTCGCCATGCAGGTTCAGGTTGTCGCCGAACTTGTAGGCGGCCTTGGCGAAGATCGACTTACGCTTGCTGCCGCTGGCCAGCATCATCTGCTGGTCGGCGTTGTAGTTGTCGGCGGCGCCAAGGTAGCTGTGATAGTCGCTGAACTTGGTGGGGTCGCCGCCTTCGTTGAGCTTGTAGGCGTCGCCGCCGGGACCGTTGCTGATCAGGCCGCCCGGGCCGAAGGACGAAAGACCTTCGGTGGGGTGCAGCACGCCCTTCGGATACAGCGCGTAGTCGCGATCGCGCGCCCACACCGGATCGGTCTCGGCATAGGTGCCGCCAACCATGAACGAGGCATTGCCCACCGACTTGCCGGCAGTGAAATCGTATTGCTGGTTGGTGCCGTCACCCTGGCCGTTCTTGCCGAAGTAGACGTTCGCTTCGGCACCGTTGTAGTCGGTACGGGTGATGATGTTGACCACGCCGGCGATCGCGTCGGAGCCGTAGATGGCCGAGGCGCCGTCCTTCAGGACTTCGATGCGCTCGATGATCGAGGACGGAATCGTGTCCAGATCGGTGAAGCCATCGGTGTTGGTGCCCCAGCGACGACCGTCCACCAGCACCAGCGTGCGGGACAAGCCCAGGCTGCGCAGATCGACATAGGAACCGCCGGCGTAATCGTTGGAGACCAGCACGGTGGACTTGTTGACGCCAGCCGAGCCGGCATTGGTCATGTGCGACAGGATGTCGCCGACCGTCACGTAGCCCTGCTTCTGGATTTCGGCGCGGTCGAGGGTGAACAACGGCTGGGCGGTTTCCATGTCCACGCTGCGAATGCGCGAACCGGTAACCGTGACCGTCTCAAGCTGCTTGGCCTGATCGGTGTTGCCCTGGGTGGTGGTGGAGGTGTCCTGCGCGAAAACTGTCCACGTAGGCAGAGTCAGGGCTGTCGCAATGGCGACAGCCAACAAGGTCTTCTGTTTCATTTTTAGGGTAAAACTCCGAACAAAAACGACCGGTGACCAGCTGCAAGGCTGGTCATTCGGGGTACTCGAGACAGCGCGTCTCACCTGGGGAAGGGTTACGCGCCACGGCATCGTCGTGCGTGGGGAAGGACGATGTAATGTCGACGTTAAGTCAAAACGCAGCCAAACTGCAAGAACATGTGGCGTGAAGCCATGGCATGGCTTTTCGGCTCATGAAAGTGCGGGCGATGCAAGAAGAAATTGCGTCGCCGCGACATTGTTCGCCGCCACGGCGGGTTTGCCGTGTCGCAAGAAATTGAAGGGGCGGGCGTTAGCGGCCGGCGCATCAACGCCGCGGCCCTTTGCCTGATCAGCGTGGGTTTGCACTTGAACGCATTGCATGCTCGAAAGCGGCGAAACGGATGTGGCGCGATCGCGGGTCGCGCGCGAAGTGAGCGTCGGCTCCGCACGATCGCCCACTTCATCTGTTCGCTCGAATCCGCAGAATCATGCTGCCGAAGGTCCGTCACCGGATGCTTCGGCAGGTGGCCCTGTCCTGGCCCGACTTATCGTCCGGATGGCGCTCCGGGACCGATGTTCTTTTCCAGGAAGGCCTGCAACGTGTTGTAGAACTCGACGTTGTTCTTCTCGGTATAGAAGCCGTGGCCTTCGCCGGGCTTGCTCAGCCATTCGTACGGCTTGTGGGCGGCATCGAGCGCGGCGCGCATGGCCTTGGCCTGGGCAAAGGGCGCCCGCTGGTCGGCCTCGCCGTGAACGAGCAACACCGGTGCGCTGATCTTGTCGGCCAACTGAGCGGGCGAGTTCGCGTCGAGGTCGGCATCGTCCTTGCCGATGACGGTCGTCAGGTAGCTGATGCCGGACTTGCGTTCGCGGATGTCTCCCTTCTTGTACATCATCTTCAGGTCGTAGATGCCGGCGTAACCGACAGCGCACTTGAACAGGCCCGGTGCCCGGATGGTGGTCATCATGGCGGAATAGCCTCCGAAGCTGCCGCCATAGACGCAGACGCGTTTGGCGTCGGCGTAACCTTTCTCGATGGCCCACTTCACGCCGTCAATCAGGTCCTGCTGGACGCGGGTTCCCCATTTCAGGTACGCGGCTTCCTCGAAGTCGGCGCCACGGCCACTGGACCCGCGATAGTTCACCTGGAGCACGAGGTACCCGCGGTTGGCCAGGAACTGGGCGTCGTTGTCGTAGAACCAGTCGTCCTGTACGCCGATGGGCCCGCCATGGGGCAGCAAGACCATCGGCAGGTTCGTTTCAGGCCGGCCCTTGGGCAGGGTCAGGATAGCTTCCAGCTCCGTGCCGTCGCTGGCCTTGAATCGCAGCGGCCGGCGTTCCGCCATGTCTTTCGGATTGATCCACGGTGCCGTGGCAAACAGCTTGATGACTTGATAGTTGTGCGTGTCGATCAGGAAATACGTGCCCGGATCGCGGTCGCTGTCGACGGAGAACAGCAGCTTGCTGCCATCCTCGCTGAAATTGATGAAGTGTACATAGCTGCCGGGAAACTTCATGCTCAACGCGCGATGCAGTTTGGCAGTCGGCGCGTTCATGTCGATGTAGCTGAACTCCGGCTTGCCGGTGGCCGGCACGGTGGCGAACGGCGCGTATGGCCAGGCCGTCCACTCGATGATGCCGACGCTGGAGAAATCGTCGCTGGACAGCACCTTGCGTGACGCGCCATTTTCGTCCTGTTCGACCAGCGAGGTCGGGCCGCCGCCAATGGCATAGCGGGCATAAATGCGCTGCTGGTCGGGTGAAAAGTGGATGGGAACAAAACTTCCGCCAACCTGGGCCGAGGTCATCTTTGTCCAGCCGCCGGGCTGCTGGTGATACACCACGTAGTCCCAGTTGTCGTTGCGACCATACGCGTAATGCGCCTTGCCATCGACGCCGACCATGAAGCTCATGTCGGCGACGCGAATGTCCCCGATCAGGTGCTTGCTGCCCTTGTCGGCATTGACGTCGTAAAGCGAACTGGTGTTCTTGCTGTCCCAACTCTGCGCGGCCATGTAGAAGTGCCCGTTGGCAGGCATCGGCAGACCGTCGACCGAGCCCCAGCCCGTGGTGCGCGAACCCATCTGGCTCTGGTAACCGTACAGATAGTCCTGGCGCTTGCCGTCGATGTCCGTGGCAATCACCTCGCCCGTCGCCATGGGTTTGTCGATCGAGCCGAACTGCTTGGCTTTTTCCACCACCAGTCGGGTGTCGCTTACCCAAGTGATGCCGGCCGGGCGCTCATACTTCGGCAGGCGCAGCATGCTGATCGGCTGCTTGGTATCGTTCACGCTATAGATGACCAGCGCATACGAGTCGCCGCTGGCGTCGGCCATGCTGACGGCAAGATGTTGCCCGTTCGGCGACAGTGTCGGCATGGACAGTTGCGCATGACGCGCGAAGGCCTCGACCGGGATCAGGTCGGTAGCCGCAACCGCGGCGGGCAACAGCAGACAGACAGCAGACAGCACGGTCCGCGCAAGGCAACGAGACATCGGTTTTCTCCCCTGTGGCTCCGTGGAACAAATTCGACCGTCCGGAGCGAGACGGTAAAGTCGTTGTGCCCCTTTTCGGCGGCGTTTGACGGCATGCCTCGTCCAGACTCCCCAGTACGGACGATGACACGGCGATTCTAGTTCTTGAGGAAGCCCGGGCGAAAGCCTTGGATGGGGCGGGACTCGCCAGCTCGAGAGTCCCTGCCGCAGGGTCATGTCCGACCTCTCCGGCACTGCCTCCCGCCATCTGGCCAAAGGCGGGCAGGGACAGGAGTGGCGGAAGCCGTCTGCCACGTTGTACCGCTACACTTGGTCTTTGCTCGCCGCCCGGTTGCCATGTCCCAGCCCTACATCGTCGATATCAATCCCGTCGCGTTCCATCTCGGCCCGGTGCAGGTGCACTGGTACGGCCTGATGTATCTGCTGGGCTTCTTTTTCGTGGCCGTGCTGGGCGAATACCGGCGCCGGCGCGGGCGCCTGCCGGTCACCCGCGATGCGCTGGGGGACCTGCTGTTCTACGGCATGCTCGGCGTGATCGCGGGCGGGCGCATCTGGTATATGCTGTTCTATGCCGACATCGACTGGATCTGGACCGCACCGCTGACCCTGTTCAAGGTGTGGGACGGCGGGATGAGCTTCCACGGCGGCCTGCTCGGCGTGCTGGCGGCTGGCTGGTGGTGGTCGCGGCGGCAGAAGCTGCACTTCTTCGACACCATCGATTTCGTGGCGCCGCTGGTGCCGATCGGGCTGGGGCTGGGTCGGCTGGGCAACTTCATCAATGGCGAGCTGTGGGGCAAGCCGAGCGACGTGTCGTGGGCGATGATCTTCCCCCAGGCGCCGGACCGGCTGCCGCGGCATCCCTCGCAGTTGTACGAGATGCTGCTGGAAGGCCTGGTGATGTTCGTGGTGTTGTGGCTGGTCTCGCTGAAGCCGCGGCCGCGCTACCTGGTGTCGGGCCTGTTCGCGCTGCTGTACGGCTGCTTCCGTTTCGCGGTGGAATTCGTGCGCGTGCCCGACGCGCAACTGGGCTACTTGTTCGGCACGTCGTGGGTGACGATGGGGCAGATGCAGTCGTTGCCGTTGATCGCCGTCGGGCTGGTGCTGATCGCGATGTCGCGCCGGGCGCCGACGCTGCCGCTGGCTTCCGCTCCGTAGGGCGGGCACGGCCCGCCCTGCGGAACGCAGTCACTCAGAAATTCCGGTCGCCGCCCAGGATGTCGCCCAACCCGCCGAGGATCGATCCCTCGCCACGACGCTGGCCACCGCCTTGCGGTGCCGCGGCCAGCATGCGGCCGGCCATGCGCGAGAACGGCAGCGATTGCAGCCACACCGTGCCCTGTCCGGTGAGCGTGGCGAGGAACACGCCTTCGCCGCCGAACAGCATGCTCTTGATGCCGCCGACCGGCTTGACGTCCATGTTCACCGTGTCGTGGAAGGCGACCACGCAGCCGGTATCCACGTCGAGCCGTTCGCCGGCCTTCAGCTCGCGCTGCACCACGGTGCCGCCGGCGTGCACGAACACCCAGCCGTCGCCTTCGAGCTTCTGCATGATGAAACCCTCGCCGCCGAACAGGCCGGTCAGGATCTTGCGCTGGAAGAAGATGCCCAACTGCACGCCGCGGGCGCCGGCCAGGAACGCATCCTTCTGGCAGATCAGCCGGCCGCCATGGTCGGACAGCTTCATCGCCATCACCGTGCCGGGGTAGGGCGCGGCGAACGCGACCTTCGCCTTGCCCTGGCCGGTGTGCGTGAACACGGTGGTGAACAGGCTTTCGCCGGTGATCACCCGCTTGCCGGCGGACATCAGCTTGTCCATCAGCCCGCCGCCGCTCTGGCCGCCGCTGGAGCCGTCGCCGAACACGGTGTCCATCTGCACGGCGGCTTCCTTGTACATCAGCGCACCTGCCTCGGCGATCGCGCTTTCGCCCGGGTCCAGCTCGATCTCGACGAACTGCATGTCGCTGCCGACGATGCGGTAGTCGATCTCGTCGGCGCGGCCGCCGCCCATCGACGCCGGCATCGGCGGTGGCGCCAGCGGCGTGCCGCCCAGCTCGGCCACGCTGCGGATCGGCTTCCATTCGGTGAAGCCTTCGCTCCAGCAATAGCCGTCGGGCTGTCGCCGGGCCTGTTCCCGCGCCGCGGCGTCATCGAGCGGGCCGATCCGGTCGGTGTTCTTGCCGTAGCTGAAAAACCACTGGGCCATGTTCGGTCTCCTTGCTGGAAAAGCCCGAGTCTATGTCGTGCCAGCGCGCGGCGGCAGTGACCGTTGTCATGCCCCTCGGGCTAGAATCGGCGGATGCGCGCTTACCTCGACCTGCTTCGCCACGTCCTCGACCACGGCACCGAAAAGACCGACCGTACCGGCACCGGCACGCGCAGCGTGTTCGGCTGGCAGATGCGCTTCGATCTCAACCGGGGCTTCCCGCTGGTCACCACCAAGAAGCTGCATCTGAAGTCGATCGTGCACGAGCTGATCTGGTTCCTGCGCGGCGACACCAACATCGGCTACCTGAAAGAACATGGCGTGCGGATCTGGGACGAGTGGGCCGACGAAAACGGCGACCTCGGTCCGGTTTACGGCGAGCAGTGGCGCGCCTGGCGCACCGCCGACGGTGGCGTGGTCGACCAGATCGCCTGGGTGATCGACGAGATCGGGCGCAACCCCGATTCGCGGCGACTCATCGTCAATGCCTGGAACGTGGGCGAACTGCCGAAGATGGCGCTGCTGCCGTGTCACACGATGTTCCAGTTCTACGTGGCGGACGGAAAGCTCAGCTGCCAGCTGTACCAGCGCTCGGGCGACATCTTCCTGGGCGTGCCGTTCAACATCGCCAGCTACGCGCTGCTGACCCACATGGTGGCGCAGGTCTGCGGGCTGGGCGTGGGTGATTTCGTGCACACGCTGGGTGACGCCCATCTGTACAACAACCATCTGGAACAGGCGCGGCTGCAGCTGAGCCGCGACGAGCTGCCGTTGCCGCAGCTGAAGCTCGATCCGACGGTGCGCTCGATCTTCGATTTCCGCTACGAGGACGTCACCATCGAAGGCTACCGGTCGCACCCGGCGATCAAGGCCGCGGTCGCGGTCTAGGCCTGCGGCTGGAGCCTGCCGAGGCCGGTCGGGAAGGGTGGAATGTCGTCGCAGCCTTGGCGCGGCCTGTTAATATCCAGAGCGATTCGGCGGCATCTTCCCCGGGTGCCGGTCGCCCCCATGAACCAGCCTTACAAGGATTCGCCATGGCCATCTCGCTGATTGCTGCACTCGACGAAAACTTCGCGATCGGCCGCAAGGGACAGCTGCCCTGGCACCTGCCCGATGACCTGCGCTGGTTCAAGCAGCTGACCACCGGCAAGAACGTGTTGATGGGTTACAACACGGCGTTGTCGATCGGCCGCGCGTTGCCGGACCGGGTCAACCTGGTGCTCAGCCGCCGCCACGAGGCGCCGTATCCGGGACAGATCACCGTGCGCTCCATCGAAGAGGCGCAGGCGCGCTGCGACAACACCGGGCTGATGGTGATCGGCGGCGGCATGGTGTTCCGCGAGGCATTGCAGCGCGCGCGCCGCATGTATCTCACCTGGGTCAGCGCCGCCGTCGATGGCGCCGACACATTCTTTCCGGGCGTGCATTTCAGCGAATGGACCGAGGTGTCGCGCGTACACCACAAGGCCGATGCGGACCATGCCTACGATTTCGACATGGTCGAGTACCTGCGCAACAGCTGACGACCATGCCGGTCGAGCCCAAACCGGTCATGCACGTGATGGCCGCGGTCATGCTCGACGCGCTGGGCCGCGTGTTGCTGGCGCAGCGACCGCCGGGCAAGCACCTGGCGGGCCTGTGGGAGTTTCCCGGCGGCAAGCTGGAGGCGGGCGAAACGCCCTTCGAGGCGCTGGCGCGCGAGTTGCGCGAGGAGATCGGCGTCATCCTGCTGCGGGCCGAGCCGCTGATCCGCGTGCCTTGCCACTATCCCGACCGCGAGCTGTTGCTCGATACCTGGCAGACCGCGCAATGGGAAGGCGAACCGCAATCGCTGGAGGGCCAGGCCCTGCAATGGCTGCCGCCGGAGCAGGTCGACCCCTCCATGCTGACCCGGGCCGACCGCGCGATCCTGCAGGCCTTGCGCCTGCCCTCCCGCTACGCCATCACCCCGGCCGACGTGCCGCCGGAGCAGGCCGGCGCGTGGTTCGAGCGCATCGGCCAGGCGATCGAACGCAGCCCACAACTGGTGCAGTTGCAGTTGCCGTTGTGGCCGCGCGAGATGGTGCGCGAACTGGCTACCGGCCTGCTGCCACTGGCCCGGCGCCATGGTTCGCAACTGCTGCTGCACGGTGACATCGAGGGTGCGCGGTTGCTGGGTATCGGCGTGCAGTTGCGCAGTCGCGAGCTGGAGGCGCTTGGCGAACGCCCCCTGCCGCCGTCGCAGCTGATCGGCGCCAGTTGCCATGACGCGACCGACCTTGCCCGGGCCGAGCAGCTGGGCGTGGATTTCGCCACCCTGGCGCCGGTCGCCGCCACGCCCACCTGTCTGCAGACTCCGCCCTTGGGCTGGACCTGCTTCCAGTCGCTGGCAGAAGCTGCTGCATTGCCCGTCTATGCGCTGGGCGGCCTGGCGCCAGCGCACATCGCCCAGGCCCGGATCCATAGCGGTCAGGGCATCGCGGGAACCCGCGAGTTCTGGCCGTGACGTAGCGATCGCGGGCACTGCCCGCCGGTTTTGCGCCGCATCATCAAGCGCGGCGTGCCAGTTCCAGATAGCGCTGGTGCAGATGGGCAACTGCCTGGTCGAGGGCGGCTTCGTCACCGCTGTTGTCGATGACGTCGTGGGCGATGGCCAGGCGTGCTTCGCGCCGGGCCTGATGGGCCAGCATGCGGCGAGCCAGCGTCTCGTCGATGCCGTCTCGCGCCGTCAGGCGGACAAGTTGCGTTGCTTCGGGCGCATCGACCAGCAGCACGCGATCGATCCAGCGGTAGTGTTCGATGTTCTCGACCAGCAGCGGAATGGCCAGCAGGCAATAAGGGCCCGCTTCGGCCATCACGCGGTCGTGCAGCCACTGCCGCACGCGCGGATGGATGATGGCCTCCAGCGTGCGGCGCGCGCCCGGGTCGGCGAAGACGCGTTGGCGCATGGCGGCGCGATCCAGGCGACCGGCATCGTCCAGCACGTCGGCCCCGAATGCCGCGACCACTTCGGCCAGGCCCGACGTGCCGGGTTCGATCACGTCGCGGGCTGCCACGTCGGCGTCATGCACGTGCACGCCCAGCGCCTCGAAGCGCCGCGTCACCGCGGTCTTGCCGGCGGCGACGCCACCGGTGAGCCCGATCACCAGCGCCGCTCGATGCCCGGTCATCGCATGCCGGTCAGATGCAGGTAGCCGTCCAGCAGATCCGGGCCGGCCACGAACCAGACCCAGCCGGCGGCGGCGATGAACGGACCGAACGGCATCGGGATCTCGCGCTCATGCTTGCGCAGGGCGATCAGGCTGCCGCCCACCAGCGCGCCGATCAGCGAGGACAGCAGCACGATCGGCAGCAGCGCGACCGGGCCCATCCACGCGCCCAGGGCCGCCAGCAGCTTGAAGTCGCCGTAGCCCATGCCTTCCTTGCCGGTCAGCAGCTTGAACCCCCAGTACACGCTCCACAGGCTGAGGTAGCCGATCGCCGCGGCAAGAATCGCGCTGGGGGCGCTGACGAACATCGGCAGCAGCGACAGCAACAGACCAAGCCACAACAGCGGCAACGTCAGCTGATCGGGCAGCAATTGAGTGCGAAAGTCGATGCCGGCTGCCGCGATCAAGACCCAGGTGAACACCAGTCCCGCCAGCGCGGCCCACGAAGGCCCGAACTTCCACACGATCGCCGCGCTCAGGATGCCGCTGAGCAACTCCACCAGCGGGTACTGGATCGAGATCCTGGTCTGGCAATAGCGGCAGCGCCCGCGCAGCAGCAGCCAGCCGAACAGTGGGATGTTGTCCAGCGCCGACAGCGGATGCTTGCATTGCGGGCAGTGCGAAGGCTCGCGCACGATGCCCGGCGGCATGGGCTCGGCGTCGCCCTCGATCTCCAGCACATCACGGGCCTCGTGGCGCCAGGCCGCGGCCATGCGCTCGGGCAGGCGCAGGATCACCACGTTGAGAAAGCTGCCCACCAGCAAGCCGAGCACGGCGGCCAGGGCAATCCAGAGGGCGAAGGGAAGATCGGGCATGCGTCAGCCTTGCTTTTAAGGCCCCTCTCCCTGCGGGAGAGGGGGTGGGGAGAGGGTACGGCGCCGAGCGAAGTTCAAAATCGCCTCAAGCACCGCCTCGGTTTCCTGCAAAACCTGATTGTCCCAGAATCTCAGCACCACGAGGCCTCGTCGCTCCAGCGCACGCGTACGGATGCTGTCCGTTTCCTCGTCGTGTTGCGAACCATCGATCTCGACGACCAGCCCGAGTTCTTCGCAGAAGAAGTCGGCGATATACGGCGGGATGGGGTGCTGACGGCGGAACTTGAGCCCGGCGAGGCGTTTGGCGCGCAGGTGATACCAGAGTTTGAGTTCGGCGTCGGTGCTGGCGGTGCGCAGCAACTTGGCGGTAGTCAACGTTCTGGTGGGCAGAGGCGGTTTGTGGCGCATCGCTTGAACCGTACCCTCTCCCCAGCCCCTCTCACCCGCAAGGGGACTCCCTCAGGGTCGCCGAAGGGAGAGGGGCTCTTCGGTCAGACCGTACCGGCGAGCTTGAAGATCGGCAAGTACAGCGCCACCACCATGCCGCCCACGATACCGCCCAGCACCACCATGATGATCGGCTCGAGCAGGGTGGACAGGGTGTCGACCGCGTTCTCCACTTCTTCCTCGTAGAACTCGGCCACCTTGAACAGCATGTTGTCCAGTGCGCCGGATTCTTCGCCGATGGCGGTCATCTGCACCACCATGTTCGGGAACAGGCCGGTCTGCTTCATCGCCAGCTGCAGCTGATGACCGACCGAGATGTCGTCGCGCATCTGTTTCACGGCGTCGCCATAGACGATGCTGCCGGTGGCGCCCGAAACGGCCTCCAGCGCCTCGACCAGCGGCACGCCGGCGCGGAAGGTCACGCCCAGCGTGCGCGAGAAGCGGGCGATCGCCGAGTTGCGCACGATATTGCCCATCACCGGCAACTTCAGCGACAGCCGGTCCAGGAAGTGGGCGAATTTCAGCGAGCGCTTCTTGGCGAAGACGATCGCCACGATGCTGCCGATGATGCTGCCGATCACCAGCCACCAGTAGCTCTGCATGAACTCCGACATGTTCACCAGCACCTGGGTCGGTGCGGGCAGGTCGGCACCGGCGTCCTGGAAGGTCTTGGAGAACACCGGCACCACGAACAGCAGCATGATCAGCATGACCAGGAACACCACGGCCAGCACCATCATGGGGTAGAACAGTGCCTTCTTGATCTTCTTCTTGATCGCCTCGGTGCGTTCCTTGTAGGTCGCCACGGTGTCCAGCACGGTGTCCAGCACGCCGGAGGCTTCGCCGGCGTGGACCAGGTTGCAGTAGAGCTCGTCGAACTGTACCGGGTAGCGGCCCAGCGCTTCATGCAGGGACGCACCGCCCTCGATGTTCTGCTTCACGTCCAGCAGGATGTTCTTGAAGCGGACGTTCTTCTGGCCATCGGCGATGATGTCGAAGGCCTGCACCATCGGCACGCCGGACGCCATCATGGTGGCGATCTGGCGGCTGAAGACGGCCACGTCGCCCGGCTTCACCGTGCTGCCGGAGGAACCGAACAGGGGCTTGGAGCGCTCGCGCACGGTCTGCGGGTTCATGCCCTGGCGGCGCAGTTCGGCCTTCACCAGCGAGGCGTTCTTCGCCGGCATGTCCCCCTTCATGCGCTTGCCGCGCTTGTCCAGCGCCACCCATTCGTAGGTGGTCAGCTTGCTGACTTCGGCACGTTGGGCGCCGAGCGCGCGCGCCTTGTCGATATTCGTTGCGGTAGCCGTGGCCATGCGCATCTTCCCCCAGTGGTCCAGTCCCGGCGCCGTCCCCGCGGGCGGCAAACAAGATATTCGTGAAGCTTATGTCATTTCTGCCCCGCCAAACCGTGGCGCCGGACGCAACTTCGGTGCGGCGGCGGTCGCGGTTCGCTGCTTATTCCTTCGTCACGCGGTCGATCTCGATCAGGCTGGTCAGGCCCTGCTTCACCTTCAGCAGGGCCGAAGCGCGCAGGTCGTTCACCCCGGCGGCCTTGGCCGCGGCGGCGATCTCCATGGTGTTGCCGCCCTGCAGGATGATCTTCTGGATCTCCTCCAGCATCGGCATCACCTGATAAATGCCCACGCGGCCCTTGTAGCCGTCATTGCAGCCGTCGCAACCGCCGGCCTCGTAGATCGTCATCCCCTCGTCGATATCGGCCTGGCTGAAGCCGGCCGCCAGCAGCACCTGTGGCGGCAGATCCATCGGCTTCTTGCAATCATGCAGGCGCCGCGCCAGGCGCTGGGCGATGATCAGGGTGACCGACGAGGTGATGTTGTACGGGGCGATGCCCATGTTCATCAGGCGCGAAACCGTCTGCGCCGCGTCGTTGGTGTGCAGGGTGGACAGCACCATGTGGCCGGTCTGCGCGGCCTTGATCGCGATCTCGGCGGTTTCCAGGTCGCGGATTTCGCCGACCATGATCACGTCCGGATCCTGGCGCAGGAACGAGCGCAGGGCGCTGGCGAAGGTCATGCCGCGCTTGACGTTCTGCTGCACCTGGTTGATGCCTTCCACGCGGATTTCGACCGGATCTTCCACGGTGGAAATGTTGCGTTCGGGCGTATTGAGCATGTTCAGGCCGGTGTACAGCGACACCGTCTTGCCCGAGCCGGTGGGGCCGGTGACCAGCACCAAGCCATAGGGTTTGTGGATCGCGTCGATGTAGAGCTTCTGCTGATCCGGCTCGTAGCCCAGCTTCTCGATGCCGATCTTGGCCGAGGAGCCGTCCAGGATACGCATCACGATCTTCTCGCCGAACAGCGTCGGCAGCACGCTGACGCGGAAGTCGACCGCGCGGGTCTTGGACAGGTTGAGCTTGATGCGGCCGTCCTGCGGCACGCGCTTTTCGGCGATATCCAGCTGAGACATCACCTTGATGCGCGACGAGATCCGGTTGGCCATCTTCATCGGCGGGTTGGCCACCGTGCTGAGGATGCCGTCCATGCGCACGCGCACCCGGTACTGCGTCTCGAACGGTTCGAAATGGATGTCCGAGGCGCCGCGACGGATCGCATCGACCAGCACCTTGTTGACGAACTTCACCACCGGCGCGTCGTCGTTGCCGGTGGCATCGACGCCGCTGCTCGATTCGTTCTCGCCGTCACCAGCCTCGATATCGAGCTCGTCGAGGTCGCCGCCGCCCATGTCCGGCATGGTGTTGCGCAGGTTGTTCAGCAGGCTTTCGATCACCTTCTGCAGCGAGTTGCGCTCCACCAGGATCGGCTCGACCATGCAGTTGGAGTGGAACTTGATCTCGTCCAGCGCATGCGACTGCATCGGGTCGGCGATGCCCACGTAAAGCCGCTTGCCGCGACGGAACAGCGGCAGCGCCTGGTGCTTGGTGATCAAGGCCTCGCTGATCAGGTCCAGCGGCATCGTGGTCGGATTCAACGAGGCCACGTCCATCATCGGCATGCCGAACTCGACCGACGCCACCCGCGGCAGCTCCGCACTATCGACCAAGCCGTGATCCAGCAACCAGGTACCCAGCGCAGCCTTCTGCTGCCCGCTGTCCGCCATGGCCTTGCGGACCACGTCCTCCGCCATCACGCCTTCGGACACCAGCCGGCGCGCCATGCCGGACAGACCCGTAAGCGACGGTTGCAATTGAGATGACATAAACGGCTCGACCTTGCCCCTGTATGTTGTTGAATCTACCGCAGTCCGCCCCGCAGGTCACCCACTGAATGCAATTCCCCGCGGGTCACCGCCGGATAGCTCGACGCAGCGCACAAACGCCTGGCGCGGTCGCCTCTCCAGGGTTACCCGGAAGCCGCAGGGTAGATTCCTCCCCCTGCTCGCAGGGGGAGGGCAGGAGGGGGGCAAGCTCTTGATCCAATCCCCGAGATCCCCGCACTGCCAACTCCCCGCCTGACCCCATCTCCCCTTCACGCTATGATCCCCCGGCCACCCCGGGGGAACCACCTGTTGAATCGCCTCAGCATCATCCTGCCCGCCAAGAATGAAGCGCCCGCGCTGGCGGCCCTGCTGCCGCGCCTGCGTGCCGCCCACCCCGACGCCGAAATCATCGTGGTCGACGACGGCTCCACCGACGACACCCGCAGCATCTGCAAGGGCAACGAGATCACCTGCCTCAGCGCGCCGTACTCCATGGGCAACGGCGCGGCGATCAAGCGCGGCGCCCGGGCTGCCAGCGGCGACATCCTGGTGTTCATGGACGGTGACGGCCAGCACGACCCCGCGGACATCAAGCGCCTGCTCGACCAGCTGAACCGCGGCTACGACATGGTCGTCGGCGCCCGTGACTGGGACAGCCAGGCCGGCGTCGGCCGAGGCCTGGCCAACACCTTGTACAACTGGCTCGCCACCCGCATGACCGGCCATCCGGTGCTCGACCTCACCTCCGGCTTCCGTGCCGTACGCGCGGACAAGTTCCGCGAATTCCTGCACCTGCTGCCCAACGGCTTCAGCTACCCCACCACCAGCACCATGGCGTTCTTCCGCAGCGCCTACGCCGTGGCCTACATCCCCATCAAGGCCGCCCAGCGCATCGGGCGTAGCCACATCAAACCCATGCGCGACGGCCTGCGCTTCCTGCTGATCATCTTCAAGATTGCCACGCTGTACTCGCCGCTGAAGCTGTTCGTGCCGGCGAGCGTGGTGTTCTTCCTGCTGGGCTGCGCCAACTACGCGTGGACCTTCATGCACGAAGGTCGCCTCACCAACATGAGCACGCTGCTGTGGAGCGCGGCGGTGATCGTGTTTCTGATCGGGTTGGTTTCCGAGCAGATCACCGGACTGATGTATCGGCGCGATGCATGATTGGTCTTGGCAATAGCGTGGCTGACCCGATCCATTCTTGGGAGGATTGACGCGCTGGCCCTCTTAGTCAACCAACTCTATTTCCCTTTCTCGCTGAGCAGAAAAATGATGGCGAGGCACACGCACAGGATCGTCGACATGCTGTCAGCTGGAACGCAATGAGCGCCAGTCGTACGTTTGTTCTGGTTACCAGCTCCTTCCCCATTCGGAACGACGGTAGTGAAGCAGCCGGCTCATTTGTGGTCGATCTGGCGGAGGAGCTTGCCGAGCACGTCTTGGTGCGTGTGGTCGCGCCAGGCTTGGCAACCTCACGTGAGCAGTGGTCACCTCAAGTGGAGGTCTTTCGCTATGCCGCGCCGGTGAAGCCACTATCCACGCTCAAACCGTGGTTGCCGGGCGATTTTCGTTGGATCGTTCGCGTAATGCGCGGTGGATTGTCCGCAACGCGTGCGGCAATCGGTGATGGGACGTCTCACGTGCTTGCATTGTGGGCTCTGCCGTGTGGCGAATGGGTACGCAGAGCCGTGCATAGACACAGCATCGGATACTCCGTATGGATGCTTGGTAGTGACGTGTGGTCGTTGGGACGCATACCCGTGCTGCGTGGCAGCCTTGCACGCGTCATCCGTGAAGCGAGACATGCCTACGCCGACGGTTATCAATTGGCCAAGGCAGCCCAGCAGATTGGTAAGGTGCCAGTTAAGTTTCTTCCCAGCACACGCCGGATTAGCGTCGTTGATCCGTTGCCATCACGTGTTGAGCCACCTTACCGCTTGGTTTTTCTGGGGCGCTGGCACCGTAATAAGGGAGTGGACTTGCTGCTGGATGCGCTGGCCTCGCTGGACGACAGCGATTGGCTTCGCATCCAATGTGTCGAGATCTATGGTGGTGGTCCGTTGCAGGCCCTTGTACACGAGCGCGTTGCAGCATTGCAGTCCGAGGGGCGTCAAGTTCGGGTCGGCGGATTCCTCGTCAAGGCCGATGCCGAGGCCGCCATCATGCATGCGGACTGGCTCGTGATTCCTTCGCGCATTGAGAGTATTCCGCTGATTTTCTCTGATGCAATGAAACTTGGCTGTCCCGTGATCGCGACACCGGTGGGCGATCTCCCGCAACTGCTTGAGACGTACATGTGTGGGGTCCTTGCTGATTCGGCAGATGCAGCGGGTATCGCAAAGGCCTTGAAGTCATCGTTGCGAAGCAACGCGGCTGACTTTCGTACGGCGACTCGACACGCGGCCGAAGAGTTTTCGATGCGGACGATAGTCGGGCAGTTGCTGCAGGCATCGGGCCGGACGGTTTGAGATGAACGATGCAAGGCGGCAATGGGAAAATCGCGCGGCCAAGGGCATTTCGTCGTTATCCGGTGTCCTGTTTCAGGGGCTTTCCGAACAGGCAAATTCGGCTCTGCACGATTGGCACGCCTGGATCGTTCGCGAGATATTTCTACCCAAGTTGCCCATGGGAGCCAGAATTCTTGATCTGGGCTGTGGTTATGGGCGACTGAGCAGGGTCATCGCGAGGGAGCGCCCGGATATCCAGTTGATTGGCCAGGATCTGGCTATGCCCTATTGTCAGGAATTTTCCGCTTCATGTGGCCCGTGCGCAGTTGCGAGTGCGACGAAACCTCCTTTTGACGCCAACACGTTCGACGGCATCATTTCGATCACGTGCCTGATGTACGTGGGCCGTGCTGAGGTGACGCGAACCTTGGAGGCATTACGCGGGACACTCAAGCCGGAAGGGGTTTTCCTGGCTGTGGACCCAGGCTACGAATTGCAACGGCTGATCGCCCGCTTACGTGGTCGCCGATCACATTCCACGACTGGCGGCCAAGGTTTTACCCGGGACCAGTATCTGGAATCGTTTGAGCGATCATCCTTTGTCGTCACGGAAACAGGGGGCAATCCCTTCCTTTCACTGGCATTGGTCGTTCCGGGAGTTGCTGCGTCGAACGCCTCGTGGGTAGGCTCAGCTCTTTCGAAGCAGGGAGAAAAGGATCAGCGAGCAGGGGGTTATAGCCGATTCGCCTTGCACCGATGGATCATGGCCAGGGTTTCAAGGACGTAGCATGGAAATTCAGCACTGGTCACTCTTGGGAATAATCGGTCACGCCCTTCTTCTTGGCTGTTGCTTTCTGGTCACGGTAGCGCATTTCATCATGGAGCCGCTTCGCTGGAATCGCTGCTATCAGCCGGTTGATTGCAGCCCTGCAGGGCACAAAGGCGTACGTGATGCATTGTTCTGTACAACTCTTGCCACCTATATCCTGCCATTCAAGCTCGGCATCCCACTGCGGATTTTCTTGCTACGCCGTCATGGCGAGCTGTCCTTGCACTTTCTTGGTGTCGTGATAGCGCTGGATGGCCTGGTTTCGTTGAGTGCATGGGCTGTCGTGGCCGCTTCCTGCGCATGGCTGGCAGCATTGCACTGGAGTCCGCCTTGGTATCTTTGGCTTGTGATTTTTGCAAGTGCCTTGGCCTGCGTTGCAGCAGTCACGGTACGGCGCGCGATAGGCTTGCGCCTGCTGCAGCGGCTGCGCGAAGCATTGGCGTTGCTGGATAATCCATGGCGGCGCATCGGCCTGTCAGCAGTGATCCTGCTTGTTGATGTCCTCTCTTATGGGTTACGTCATGCGATGCTGCTGTTGCTGGTTACGGGTGATTTCAGGCACATATGGATCGGTGGTTCGATCGGTATCATCGCCACGTTCGCCGGTATCGTCTCCGGTCTACCCATGGGATTGGTGGGTTATGACGCCACACTCGTTGCATTATTGACGCTAGTAGGTGTGCCTCCGGAGCAGGCGCTGCTGATTGCGTTGATCAATCGTGCGCTCAATCTTGCGTCAGCTGCCATGCTTGGGATTCCTGCCGCGATGCGACTGGGACTTGGATCAAGTGTGGGATCGATCATCAGAAAATTTCGGGAAATTGCGCATGACAGGACCTGACTACAGGGACTTCTACACTGAGGAAGCGGCTGGTTATGAGGCCAAGCGTTACGGCTCGCGCTACGGGCGGCTGTTTCGCATGTGGCAGCGCGAGGCGGTCAACCGGGCGCTTTCCGCCCGTCCGCGGTACGAGCGCATCCTTGATGTGGCGTCCGGTACCGGCCAGATGCTGCCCTCACTTGCGGCCGCTAGTGACTTGGTGGTTGCCAGTGACCTGACAGCTGCCATGCTGGCGGTGGCACGTGGGAACTGCGCGCAATTTCCGGTCGTTACCTATTGCGTGGCTGATGCGACCCGACTCCCCTATGTCGAGGGTGGTTTTGACGCCGTGGCGAGTTCGCGCTTTCTGCACCTTTTCCAGCCGGCGCAACAACAGGCGCTGATCATGGAAATGACGAAAGCGCTGGCTGCGGAGGGCATGCTGATCGTCGATTTTTACAGCGCAGATGGGCGTCGCGTCTTCGCGCCGGCAATTGGGATATACCGCTGGCTGCTGCGCAAGCGTCCGGAGAGTGACTATCGCGTATCCCTGCGTGAGGCGCGGAAGATGGTCGAGGCAGCCGGGTTGCGTGTTAGCAGCATCGAGGGCCTTGGCAATTTCCTGCTCGTTCCATGGCTGTGGCTACCGCAACCGTGGCTCTCGCGAATTGCGCGTTGGCTGGGTCGTCATTGTGCATTTATGTCGGAACAGTTCATCGTGGTGGCGCAGAAGTCGTGAGCAGGATAATCCTGCTTGCCCCTGGCGTAATACCTCCTTGGACGGAAGGACGGAAAATCTTCGTGACCGATTTGGTTGCTGATTTGCGGTCCCGTGGACTGGACGTGGATTTGTTGGATGGCACACCCGCGACATCGTCCGGCGGGATGATTCTGGATTCGTTGCTCCGACTACGCGCCATTTGCAGAGGCAAGGAGGCCGATACCGTGGTGGTATTTCCTTATGGAACCTTCCATGGCTTCCGCGGCTCGATCAATACATGGCTGCTGCGACGTTCACGTGCGATCTGCGCCAAGGCTGGTGTAACGCACATTCCGGTGTTCTACAGTTGTGTTGGGCTTGAGATGGATCAACTCGGACACCGCTTCGGACCCGCCTTGACGGTGGGTCGTTCGGGCCCGAATGTCGCGGCGATGCACCTCGGCATTCGTCATCCATCGCGAACCTGGCAGCCCACAGGGAACGGGCTGCAACGGGTGCTGTTTTTGTGCGGCTATCAGAAGCCGACATCCCGAGCACTGCATGACGTGCTGTACGAGCGTGGTCTCGTCGACCTGCTGGATGCTGGAAATCACATGGCCGCTGCCAACATCAGGCTCACGGTGGCGGTTCCGTTCCTGCGTGACGCTCGCATGTGCGAAAGGATGCGCAAGGAGATAGCGCGTCGATGCCCTGCGTTGGATGTTGAGCTGCAAGGCGAAGTCGATCCGTACGCATTGTTCCAGGGTCATGATGCATTTGCGTTTCCCTACCGCAGCGAACATTCGGTTTTCGTCCCGACGTCTCTCCTGGAGGCTATGTCGTTCGGTATCCCCGTCCTAGCTGCGGATCACGCGATGTACCGCGATCTAACCACGGTAGACAGCAGGGCCCGCTGCGGACTGTATCGGGTGGGCGACTCTGAGGACCTCGCACGAACCTTGTACACCATGCGGGGTGCATACGATGAGGAGGTCAGGAAGGCGTGTGTCGTATCCGGTGAGGTACGCAAGGAATGGACTGTGGAGCGCGCCGTTGTCGAGTTGCTTGCCGCTATCAGTTCGATGGCGAAATGATTTGCCGGACTGCTGCGATTACACGCTCAACATCGGCGCTGCTCAGTTTCGGTGAAAGTGGCAGGCTGACCGTCTGGCGACCGATGCGCATGGCGTTTGGCCACTGCTCTGGTCTCCAACCGTAACGCTGCTGGTAGTACGGATGCTCGGGTACTGACAGATAGTGCACGCCGGTTCCGATCTTGCGACTGTTCATGGCATCCAGGAAGGCGTCGCGTGAAATGCCACAGCGTCCTTCGTCGATCATGATCGTGAACAGGTGGTAGGCGTGTTTCGTATCGGGTGCCGGCGCAGCAGGCAGGCCGATGGGCAGATCAGCGAATACCTCCATATAGCGATTCCAGATGGCTTCGCGCCTTGTCCAGGTTCGTTCCACACGCGCGAGCTGGTGGATGCCGATCGCAGCCTGCAGATCCATCATGTTGTATTTGAAACCGGCCTCGACCACCTGGTAATGCTTGTAGCCCTGGTCACCGAAGCGATGCCAGGCATCCTTGCTCATGCCGTGCAATGCGAGAACCTTGGCGCGAGCCATGTTAGCTTCGCTCCGGCCGACAATCATGCCACCTTCCCCGGTGACGACATTCTTGGTCGCATAGAAACTAAAGCAGCCAAAGTCGCCAAAGGTTCCCGCCTTGCGACCGTGATACGTGGTCTCGATCGCGTGCGCGCAGTCTTCAATGACAACCAGCTTGTGCTTGTGGGCGATCGCCATGATCGCATCCATGTCACATGGGCGACCCGCGAAATGCACTGGCAAGATGGCGCGAGTGCGATCTGTAATTGTAGCCTCAATGGCTACCGGATCGATGTTCTGGGTTGATGGGTCGATGTCCGCCATTACCGGTGTGAGTCCAGCATGGATGATGGCGTTGACGCTCGCGCAGAAGGTCATTGGCGTGGTGATCACCTCCGCCCCAGGCTCCAGTCCAGCGGCAACCATACTGACGTGCAGTGCTGCGGTGCATGAGTTCACCGCCGCGACTTGCGTGGACGATATTCCCTGGTATGCCGCGAAGTCCCCTTCGAACTTGGCAACGCGGGGGCCGGTGCCGAGCCAAGCGGAGTTCATGCAGGCCACGACTTCGTCGATCTCAGATTGCTCAATCAACGGGGAACCAAAAATCAAGAAAGGTTCTTCATGGGTATTGTCTTGCGAACTCATTTCGAGGTTCCGCCGTGGTGGTGATCGTGAAGTGGAAACATGTGGTCTGCAATGATGTCACGCCGACGAATAGTCGGAAACAGGCTGCGGTTATCGCACCATCTTCTCGACCAGTGAAGATTCCAGTTCTACAATGTTGGGGTCGAGTCGCCCCCCAATATTCATGGTTTCAAGTTGTTGCAGCGCTCGGCGTGCGTCGGCTTCGCGCCCCAGCGCTATCAACATTCGGATGAGCGTGATTCTGTAGGCGGACTCATCGGGCGCAACCCGTACGGCCTGAGCCGTCAAGTTTTCACCTAGAGTGCGGTTTTCAAGCACGTTCCACGCGTAGTCGCCATAGGTGGCCAGCAGGCGCGCCCCGGGGTTCGGATGTGCCAGGGCCGCGTCGAACGCCGCCACCATGCGCTGCGCTGGCAGCGCGCAGCGGCGGTCGCGCGCGCATTGGGTCAAAGCCCCGAGCGAGCTTTCATCTTGCACTCCGGGCTTTCGGGCTCTCAGCTTGGCAATCATGCTGGACCACCACGCGTCCTTTAGCGGAAGCCCCATGCGCGAGTTCATGAAAATCAGCGCCTGCTCCGGCAGGATCGAAGAGTTGGGCAATGCGGCGGAAGCTTCCAGCGGTGCGTAGGCCAGGTGCGTGAATGGAGAGGCTGGGTCGTAGTGTGAATAGATAATGTAGGTGCGGCCCAGTTCATATTGCGCGCGGGGTGACTGTGGTGCGCGTGAGGCAAGGTCCTCGGCCAGTCGCAATGGATCCCCCCAAGCATGGGCGGTGTACGCGGTCAACGCGGTCCAGCAAAGCATGAGTCCGGCCAACAGCGCATGACGAAGCAGCGCTATGGGGAGCCCATTTTCTTTGGAATCGCTTGCTGATGGATCGGCGCCTACAGGAAGTCGCGGGGGCGCCGCCAATAACGGGATGATGACCAGTAGTAGTCCGAAACTGGCGAAGTAGTTGCGATGTTCGTAGATCAGTTCCAGCGGCAGGATGGTGCCGGTAAGCAATTGACAACCGAGGAACAGCGCGATGCCCAGTGCAGCCAAGGGGCGCCGCTTCTTTAGCCATACCGTCAGCACGACCAATACACCCAGAAACAAGATGCTTGCAAGCGTCGACGGTGGCGTCAGCAGGCCGCTCGATACCTGGAAGTCGTCATGATAGAACGACAACGCCTCCGGTGTCGGCAGCAATGTCCACACGAGGTAGTCGACGATGATGCGGGCTTCGCTGAGCAGGCGTGTGCCCAGGTCGAAGTCGCGTATGGCCCAGGCTTCCGGCTTCAGGATCTTCGGCAGCAGCCATACCATGCCGAGCGTCATCGGCAGTGCCAGTACCAGCACAAACAGCAGGGCAATTCGCCAGTCACGGCGCCTGGGCATCGATGCAAAGTCCGGTGCCGAAAAACCAAACAGCGCCCATTCGATCAGCGCGGCGTACAGCGGTAGCATCACAGCCGTTTCCTTGGCCAGCAGGCCGAGTGCCGTGGGGATGATGATGCTGGTCATGCATAGCGCGAAGCCACGCCACCTCCGTTGTCTTCGATCCGGATCACCATTGCATTGCTTCGGAACGGCGAGCATGGAGCGCCTGCCGGCGACATAACCCATCAGGCCTAGCAGCACGAAAAGGTTGGCCATGCTCTCCATGCGCTGCACCACGTACAGTACGGCGGTGAGGTTGATGGGAAGCAGCAGCCATGCGCCCGCAAGGATTGAGGCAATGATTCCCGGCCACCTAGATACCGAGGTTGCCAGCAGCAGTGCTCGCGCCAGCAGAAAAACCAGCACTCCGTTCATCAGGTGGATGACCAGGTTGGTCAGCTTCCAGTTGTACGGGTCGAGGCCGCTGGCCAGATAGTTCGCGGCGAAAGTCAGCGAAGCGAGCGGACGTTTGAACTCGCTGGCGGGAGAAGAAAGCGCGGCGCGCACCAAGCTTGCAGTATCGGCATCGACGGGATGTACACCTTGGTTATCGACGATGTTCGGATAATCGTCGAACAGCCAACCACCGCTTAAACCGGTGCTGTAGACAAGCGCTACGATAAGCAGGGTAAAGGCCAGTATCCGGAAACCGGGATTGTGGACTTTCGGTGTCGAACTCATTGGTGGTCTCGGCATAATCGCCGTAGGATGCCTGCGTCGGTCGGCGGGGCAGCTTCACGGGAATTCGCGGGAGCGGCAGGCGGCCCACTTTTACACAAATTTTGGGTTGATGAGTGATTGGGCCTGTGAGCCACGCTACGGGTGGTGCTAGTTTTCGCTTTCGTCAGGGACGGACCAGTCCGAGGATTGGTCCGTACGGGACCTCTCGTTGTGATCCCACACCAGACCATCCACACCAGACCACTGGCGACGCGTTCTGCGCCAACTTCAGGTTGTGTTGTCGCCCCTTGATTTCATTTGCGCTTTTCCGTTGGGGCGACCGCATTTTTCTTTTGCTCGGCCCGCAACTTCACCCGCAACGCACGCCAACTTTCTTCCCGAGACATCAAGGGTTCCAGTTTCTCCGTGAAATCCATGACGCCCTCGGCTTCAGCGAGACGGTTGGCATCAATGAGGTAGGTCGCTATTTGCTTCTCGTAAGCCAAGTCTCCTCGTATGAGGATAAGTGCCTGTTGCCATTGCTGGATGGCGAGTTCGGGATCGTGCAGGCTTTGGCTAGCCAGGTCGGCGTAGTTGATATAAAGGTCTGGCGACCATGGCAGTTGCTTCAATGCCAGTTCACAGGCTTCCTGCAATTGGTGTGCATCCACGTCGGCATCGTTGTTGATACGGGCGCTCAGGAGCGCTCGTAGCGCATTGGCTTCCTGCGGACCGAAGGGGCGGGTTTTTAGTTTGTGCAGCAGACTGTCCCACCAGACCTGTTGTAGCGGCACCTTCCCCACGGCGGCAAGCAGGAGCAGCGCTTGTTCTGGCAGTGGCGAAGAGTTTGGTAAGGCCATCCCCCGCTCCAGTTCGCCGATGGCCTTGTTTAGCAGTGCTGGCCGCGTGCCGTTTATGGACAGCTGCATATAGAGATTAGCCAGATCATAACTGGCGCGTGGCGACCCGGGGTTTTCTTCCGCCAACGTCACCGCCAGTTGCACGGGCTTGCCCCACGTGGCTGCGCGAAGCACGGTGAAGAATCCGAACGAAACGAGACAGATGGCTGCAAGCAGTCCGGGGAGTTTCGGATTTGCCCGCCGCGTGGCCATCCAGATCACGTCCGTCAACGCCAAGAGAATGCCGAACAGGGCGGGATAGTTGCGATGCTCGAACGCCAGCTCCAGCGGAATCGGGCTGCTGGTCAGCAAGTGCGCCATGAAGAACCAGCCAATGCCTAGTGCAAGCAGCGGGCGGCGTTTGCGTAGAGCAAACGCCAGAGTCACTAGTGATAGCAGGAACAGGCCGCCTGCCAACGTGGTGGCAGGATGCAGCCAGCCGGTGGATACAGCGTAATTGTCGTAATAGAACTTCATGGTGCCGCCGAGCGGAACGACGCACCAGCCTATGTACAGCGAAAGAACCCGCAACTGCGTCAGGGTGCGTTCCCATGCGGTATAGCCGCGCAGGGCATACGCTTGCTCCGACGTGTAATGCGGGATGAGGTAGAACATGAACAACAGGGCGGCTAGTACACATCCCAGTACATAGAAAAGCTGCCAGTTGCGTCGTGTGCTCTGTTTATCTGCCTGGAAGTGCAGCAGTGTCACTTCCAACAGAAGGGTGTAGCCAGGGATCAGTATGCAGGTCTCTTTCGCCCCATAGCCCACGGCCATCGCGACTGCGCTGAGGACAAGGTAGAGCCATGCTCGCTCGCCAGCGATTTGGCGTTGCCTTGCGCTCCAGTACGCCAGCAGTGCCAGCAGGGTGAATGTGAAACCCAGCAGTTCCATGCGCTGGACCACGTACATCACAGCAGAAACTTGCAGGGGATGCAGTGCCCAAGCGGTTGCGAGAATCAGCGACCACGTCGCGGCATGTCGTGAGTCCAGTGACTCCTTGTCAGGAGATGCCTTCCATCCGATTGTCAGCAGTCGCTTGGCGAACATTGCCAGCAGGACGGTATTGATCAAGTGGATGGCGAGGTTTGCCGACTTGAACCCGAATGTGCTTCCACCTAGCGCGTAATTGAGTGCATAGCTGAACATCGCCAATGGGCGATTGATGTTTTCGTGTGACCACGACCATACCCCAAGCCAGGCCTGCAAAGTCCATGTATGTACGTGCATGGCTGGGACATCGACAAAGTTTACGAAGTCATCAAAAATGAAGCCCCCTGACAGACCCGGCCACATGACGGCGGCGACGACCAAAAGGCAGGCTGCCATTCGCACAATGTGCAAGGCTTGGCCGTGGCGACTATTGGATGATCCGAGCGGCAGAGCCATGTACTGATCCTACGCATATGTGTATGGAAAAAAAAAGGAGGGGCCCAAAGCCCCTCCTTTTATATTCACCAGTGGGATATTTTTACATCCCTTGGCGCGCTCTGAAGGATTAGGTCCCAGAGCATCCCTTCGGAGCGAACTGGCTCAGGCCAGTGGTGACGCAGGACCACACGCCGCTCACGTTACGGCCCCAAGTAATGGTCTTGCCTGCAACTTTCGGATTACCCTTCAGCGTGCAAGCTACAGCGCTTGAGCCAGAACCGTCAGACGCAATGGCGCCAATGGTAATATCGCAGCGCTCGGTGGTCTTCTGAATACCCACCAACGTATAGTTAGCCGCTACTGACGCGCTCTTACCGTTGTTGATCATTTCCTCGATGGCTGTCTTTGCCGGAGTGATATCCGCCAGACCGGCAGTCGCCTGCGAACGAGCAACATAGTTCTGGTACTGCGGCAGCGCGATGGCGGCCAAGATCGCGATGATCGCAACCACGATCATCAGTTCGATCAGGGTAAAACCTTTCTGCATGGTCTTCATGGTGTTTCCTCTGTTTTGGTTAGCTAACCGTTGATGCCCCCTGAGCCCCGGTCCCGTATTCCCCCTAGGCGGGAACGGTACCCCTTACTCGCGGTCAGGAACGACCAGGAAGCTCACGGCAGTTCAAGCAGTTTGTATGCCATCACTGCCGCCGTGGTATTTCCGCATGGTTGTGGGCACGTCGATTGTGCACACAGTCACGAATCTCCACAAGCGATGCCGAAATGCCGAATTAAAGAGCTGTGCGCTCGGGTTGGTCGAGGGATTTGGCTTGTCGTGGCGTGTCATCAATTGACGCTGAGCGTCAGTTTCTGGCGCGAACAAGAGTTAGATGTGGCCAAGGAAGGGCAATGTGAGCAGTAGAAGGCTTGGTGATGTCGGGCATTGTGCGAGCCTCACGTCTGCCTAGACAGCGGTTTTACGGATAACAGCCCTTCGGAGTTTGGCGTGTCGCGAGATCGGTCTGGCACTTCCAGCTACCCGAACTGTCGCGAGCCAGCGTGATCTTCCTGTCCTTGACCTCGGGATTTCCCTTGATCTGACAGATGATCTCGCCCACGCCGTCGACCGGCGCGGTTGCCGTGACGTGGCAGCGCTCGGTGTCCTGCTGCATACCAAGATTGCCAACGGTGGTATAGAGCGTGGCGTCACTGTCACCGTTGTTGGTGCGTTCCTCGTATGCCGTGCGGCCCGAGGTGATTTCGTCAAGTGCGGCAGCCGCCTGCGACCGAGCAACGTAGTCGCTATAAAGCGGCAGTGCGATGGCCGCCAGAATGGCGATAATCGCCACCACGATCATCAACTCGATCAACGTGAAACCGGCGGAACGGCGCTGGTGCGACATGGTGGACTCCCCTGAGAGTCTCGTCAGACAGGCACGTTTTGTACCAATCGCCTCGGCGCCGCTCCGAATGGCTGGTAGATGCCCGGCAATGCGGCAGTCGTCACAGATTTGAGGGGGCTGCTGCCGTGCCAGGTGGAGCAGTGCGCGGCAGTTCGATGGGCGCCGACGCGTTTGGCGGCTCCGTGTGCAGAGCGGTGAAAAGGAAGGGGGTGAGCGATTCCACAAAGGTGGCGGTCAGATGTTGCGAATCCCGGAATACGACCATACCCTGGCGCTCTGCACGGCATGTGCTGTTGGAGCAGACCTTGTTGTTCAAATCCACCACGCCGACGTTGTCGAAGCGTGCACTGGCTTGCTGCAACCAGTGCAGGACATTGTCGTCACGTTCGCTGAAGATTGGCGCTTCGCACGTGTTCTGCCAGGGGTGCAGCCACGGCCACCAACTGCGCGATGAGAGGCAGCCGGGACCGTCAAACGGCAGATCGGGCGTTCCGCGTAGCAGATAGATGTGGCCGCTGCTGGAACTGATGGCCTTCAGCACGCGGGCGGTGCCTTCGACCCATTGGGTCTGAGTGAAGTCGCTGGTTTGTACAGATCCAAGGATCACGATGTCCGGTCGCATTTCGGCGATCTGTTGCAAGGCGTGTTGGCGCCAGGTCGCGCATTCCGTGTAGTACCGGCCGATGCGTGGATAGAATATCGGCTCATCCACCATGGGGCAGGACGATTTGGTCAGCACCACGAGACGCCAGTCTGGTCGATTGAAAACGATAGACACCGCTGGAAACCACTGGGCGCCAATGCTGTCCCCCATCAGCACGGCGGTGTGTTTGGCTCTTTCTGATCCGAAGGTGCAGGGCTTTACCGTGTCGCTGTGATACCACTCATCGCAGCCCATCTTGTAGATGGTGGGGATGTCGAAGCGGGCTTTTGTGTAACGCTGCTGACTGGGACTGTCCTGCCAGGCCAACGTGGCATTGAACCAGGTGATGCAGGCAACGTTGACGACGGCCATGAGCGCCAGCGCCGAAAGTACCGTGACCCCCGGGCGAACGATCCAGCGCGCCTGTTGGCGGATGGGTGACTCGACCCAACGATAAGACAGTGCGGCAAGCAGCAATGACAAGGCCACCAACGCTGCGCGATAGAGGGCGCTGTCGGTGACGAAGATTGCGCCGCCCAGAAGCAGAACCGGCCAATGCCACAGATACCAAGAGTACGACAGCCTGCCGATGCCTTGCAGCGGGCGCCAGCTGAGAGCACGTGAGACGCCGCTAAGCCCCGCGCCGCGGACACCCGCCACGATGATGGCTGCGGCGCCGATGGTGGGAAGCAGGGCGTGCCAGCCGGGATAGATGGTGTTGGCATCGAACCACAAGGCCGCAAGCAGGATCAGTCCAAGTCCCGCCCAGCCCAGGCCGCGGTAGGCGAGCGCGGACCCGGCGGGTGCGTTGTCACCCGTTCCGTCGGCTCGGATCGAGCCGAAATGCAGCCAAACCAGCGCGCCAGCCGCAAACTGCCATGCCCGCAGCGGCATCAGATAGAAGGCCAATCGCGGCGCGGTCTGGGTGAACGACAGGCAGGCAAGCAGGCTGATAATCGCAATCGCTGACATCACGGTGATCAGGCGGTCGGCAGGTGCGCCTTTGCTGCGCCACCAGCCCAGCGTCAGGACCATCAAGGCCGGCCATATCAAATAGAACTGTTCCTCAACGCCGAGCGACCATGTATGCAGGAACAGGTTGCTTGTGGCGCTGGGGTCGAAGTAGTTGATGTGGGCGAAGGCGAAGTAGACGTTGCTGAGCCAAAGGGCGGCCGCGGCCGCCCCGGTTGCCTGGCTACCCTGGTCACCCGGGGGTAACGCCGCTGCGGCGAACAGGCAGCTGCATGCCAGCATCGTCAGGAGTGCGGGAAGCAGCCGTCGAAAACGGCGCGCGTAGAAATTCGCGAACCGTATGCCGCCGGTTTCACTGATCTCTCGCCACAGGATGCCGGTGATCAGATAGCCGGAAAGGACAAAGAAAACATCCACGCCGACGAAGCCGCCGGCAAGCCAGGTCACCTTGGCGTGCGCCGCCACGACCAACAGGATAGCGACCGCCCGCAGGCCTTCGATATCACCCCGGTAACCCAGCCGATATTCCTGCTTGCCCAAAACTTCTTCCCCTTGGTGCAGCGCCGATCCGCGCTGGCGCGCGAAAGTGGCGATCATACACGCGGGCCGGACAGGAACAGGTGGCATGGTGCCAAGAGATGGTCTGCAGGCGGGCAAGGTGCGATCCGACGCTGACCGCCAACCGCCGACCGCCGATCGGGCTGGGTAATGACGCGGTAGAACTTGCCTGTTGCGTGCTCGCCGCTTACCGTCGTCTTTTGGCCCGTGCAAAGGAACCCCCCATGAAACCTCTGATAGCCGCGCTGCTTCTGGCGCTGGTCGCCGCTCCCGCGATGGCGAGTGACGCCGTGGATACCACCTTCGTCAAGGCGCAGGGGGAACACGCGTTCAATGTGCGCGACCTGGTGATGATGGATCGGGTGGGTGATCCGCAGTTGTCGCCGGATGGTCGCTATGCGGCGTTTGGCCTGCGCAGCACGGATTACGCGGCGAACAAGGGTGTGGGCGCGATTTATGTGCTGGATCTGTCGGCGGCGGGTGCGCAGCCGGTGAAGGTGGTCGACAAGGGCGGCTCGGCGCGCTGGTCGGCGGATGGGCGCAGCCTGTATTTCGTGGCGCCGGCGAAGGATGTGGCGCAGTTGTGGCGGGTGGATCTGGGCGGCAAGTCCGGCCTGAACCCGGGCAGGCATGCGGCGCCTGTCCAGGTCAGCCATGGCGCGCTGGATCTGGGTGGCTACAAGCTGTCGCCGGACGGCAAGCAGGTGTTGCTGTCGTATGAGGTGTTCACCGATTGCGCCACGCTGGCGTGCACGCAGCAACGCGTCGACGCACGCGACAAGGACAAGGCCAGCGGCACGATCTACAAGAAGCTGTTCGTGCGGCACTGGGATACCTGGGCCAATGGTCGGCGCAATCAATTGTTCGTGGGGCAGTTCGATGGCAAGGGCCAGTTGGCGGTCGAGCCGAAGCTGCTCAGCCGTGGCATCGACGGCGACGTGCCGAGCAAGCCGTTCGGTGACGAGGGCGAGTTCAGCTTCTCGCCCGATGGCAAGACCGTGTATTTCGACGTGCGCATCGCCGGAACCAGCGAGCCGTGGTCGACCAATTTCGACGTGTACAGCGTGCCGGCGGATGGCTCGGCGGCACCCAGGAACCTGACCGCAGAAAACAAGGCGTGGGATGCATCCCCGGTGGCGTCGCCGGACGGCAAGACGCTGTATTACCTGGCGATGAAGAAGCCGGGCTTCGAGGCGGACCGCTTCGCGGTCATGGCGCTGGACCTGGCCACGGGAGCGCGTCACGAGGTCGATCCGCAATGGGATCGCTCGCCCGGCGGGCTGACGATTTCGGCCGACGGCAAGACGTTGTACGCCACCGCCGACGACAACGGCCAGCACCCGCTGTTCGCGATCGATGCGGCCAGCGGCAAGGTCAGCCAGCTGGTGGGCGAGGGCACGGTGGGCGGCTTCTCGCTGGCCGCCGGCAAGCTGCTGCTGACCCGCGACGACCTGAAGCGGCCGGCGGATGTATACATGGCCCACGCCGATGGCAGTGACCTGAAGCAGGTCACCCATTTCAACGCAGCGGACCTGAAGAACGCGAAGATGGGTGATGCGGAGTTCTTCACCTTCAAGGGCTGGAACAACGAAACCGTGCAGGGCTACGTGGTCAAGCCGGTCGACTACCAGGCCGGGCAGACCTATCCGGTGGCCTTCATCATCCACGGCGGCCCGCAAGGCGCGATGAGCAACGGCTGGAGCTATCGCTGGAACCCGCAGACCTATGCCGGTCAGGGCTTCGCGGTGGTGACGGTGAACTTCCACGGCTCCACCGGCTATGGCCAGGCGTTCACCGATTCGATCTCCGGCGACTGGGGCGGCAAGCCGCTGGAGGACCTGAAGCTGGGCTGGAAGGCCGCGCTGGACAAGTACAGCTTCCTCGACGGCGACCGTGCCTGCGCGCTGGGCGCCAGTTATGGCGGCTACATGGTGTACTGGATGGCCGGCGTGTGGAACCAGCCGTGGAAGTGCCTGGTCGACCACGACGGCGTGTTCGACGCGCGCGCGATGTACTACGACACCGAGGAGCTGTGGTTCGAGGAGTACGAGAACGGCGGCACGCCGTTCGACCACCCCGAGAACTACGAGAAGTTCAATCCGGTCAACCACGTCAAGGACTGGCGCGTGCCGATGATGGTGGTGCACTCGGCGAAGGACTTCCGCATCCCCGACACCCAGGGCCTGGGCGCGTTCACCGCGCTGCAGCGCCGCGGCATTCCCAGCGAGCTGCTGCACTTTCCGGACGAGAACCACTGGGTGCTGAAGCCGCACAACAGCGTGCAATGGCACGACGCGGTGAACGCGTGGCTGAAACAGTGGACGGCGAAGGATGCAGCGAAAGCCGGTTCGCACTGAGCTGGTTGGTGGTGATCAAAACGGCGGCCTTCGGGTCGCCGTTTTTCTTTCCGTTCGGCTAGAACCTCCCCCTGCGGGCAGGGGGGAGGTCAGGAGGGGGGGCCGCGGGTCGCGGGGAAGATCAAGAGCGAACCCCACCCCGGCCCTCCCCTGCGAGCAGGGGAGGGAGCGAGGCGCGCAGTTGCGATCTGGCTCCTCCCCCTGCGCGCAGGGGGAGGCAGGGAGGGGGTGACGCTCTTGATCTGCTCAGCGCAGCAACGCGCGCAGGCGGCTGCGGGTGAAGGCGCCCATGCGGAGCTGTTCGCACAGGGCTTCGAGTTGTTCGGCCGGGCGGCTTTGGCGCTGCAGGGCCTCGATGCTGCTGGCGCCGGGGGCGTCCAGGGCGATGCGGGTGAGGCGGCGGTAGATGCGCGCCTGTTCGGCGTGTTCGCGCAGTTTGGCGGCGCAGGCGGCGGCACCGCGCAGGCGCAGGAAGGCGACTTCGTCGATGCGCTCGAGCAGGATGTCTAGGCTGCCGAAGTGGCTGAGCAGGGCGGCGGCGGTCTTGGCGCCGACACCGGGGACGCCCGGGATGTTGTCCACGCTGTCGCCGCACAGGGCCAGGTAGTCGGCGACCTGGTGCGGGTGCACGCCGAGCTTTTCGTGCACGCCGGCCGGTCCCCAGCGCAGGCCGCGGCCATAGTCCCACTGCTCGTCGTGCTCGCCCAGCAACTGGCCGAAGTCCTTGTCGGCGGAGACGATCACGCTGCGCCAGCCCTGGGCGCGCAGGTTCCACACGGTGCTGCCGATGAGGTCGTCGGCTTCGTAGCTATGGTCGATCATCAGGCACAGGCCGAGCGCCTCGGTGATCGCGCGGCACTGCACGAACTGCCGCTCGAGATCCGGCGGCGGCAGCTCGCGGTTGGCCTTGTATGGCGGATAGATCGCGTTGCGGAACGAGCTGGTCAGCGAGGCGTCGAAGGCCACCGCGATGTGTTCGGGCTGCACGCGTTCGAGCAGCTCGCACAGGAAACGGGTGTAGCCATGCACGGCATTGACCGGGTGGCCGTCGACGTCGTGGAACTCGTCCGGCATCGAGTGCCAGGCACGGAACACGTACAGGCTTCCATCAATCAGATGGACGGCTGGACGGCCATTTTCGGTGGCGTTCACGGGGTCCAGCTGCTGAGCAGGTCGCCCAGCGCCGGGCGATCGCGATCGGGGACGTCGGTTTGTGGCGTGCCCAGGTGGATGAAGCCGATCACCTGCTCGTTGTCGGCCAGGCCAAGCAGCGCCGCCACTTCGCGGTCGTAGGCGGCCCAGCCGGTGAGCCACTGGGCGCCGTAGCCCAGCGCGAAGGCGCCCAGCAGGATGTTGTGGGCCACCGTGCCGGCGGACAGTTTCTGCTCGATTTCCGGCACCTTGCTGAGGGTGTCCAGGCGGGCGATCACCGCGATCACCAGGGGCGCGAAGGTGTAGCGCAGGCGATCCTTCTCCAGCTTGGCGTCGGACATGTCGGGGTGGTTCTTCTGCGCGATCTCCGCCACGCGCCGGCCGAAGACCAGCTTGGCCTCGCCCTGCAGGCGGATCAGCCGGAACGGCACCAGCTTGCCGTGGTCGGGCACCCGGATGGCGGCCTCCAGCAGCTCGTGCAGGGTGGCCTCGTCCGGCGCGGGTTCGCCGAGCTGGCGCGAGGGAACGGAATGGCGTTGCTGCAACAGGGAAAGATCGAAGGGCATGAAGGGGTTTCGATGAGGAGGAATCAGGCCGGCATCGGCAACTGGAACGAGCCCGGCAGCAGCGCGGCCACGCTGGTCTGTTCGGTGTCGCCGTGCAGGTTGCCCAGCAGCACCGGCATGGCGTCGTGGCACAGCTCGGACATCACCTGGCGGCAGGCGCCGCAGGGACTGACCGGGTTCGGCGTGTCGGCGATCACCGCCAGCGCTAGGAAGTCGCCACGCTGGCAACCGGCCGCGATCGCGCTGAACAGGGCGGTTCTCTCGGCGCAGTTGCACAGGCCGTAGGCGGCGTTTTCCACGTTGCAACCGCTGAACTGTCGGCCATCGCGGGTGAGCACGGCAGCGCCGACCTGGAAATTTGAATAGGGCGCGTAGGCCTGAGCGCGCGCGGCGCGCGCCAGGGTCAGCAGGTGATCGAAAGCATCGGGTGATACGGACATCGGGATCTCCATCAGCGACCCCGGGTGGCGCGAACTGCGGTAACCGGCGGGCCAGCTTACTCTGTCGCACGCGAGCGGATCAAAGGCTGGCTGTCCGGCGCTGCGGGTCGGGGGCTTAGAGCTTGCAGCGTTGCATGATGGGCACGCCGACATGCCGGGTTACGGCACCGAGCGCGCGGACCGCTCGCTGCGTGTGGCCGGGCAGGTGCCGGGTCAGTACGGCGCTGTACTCGATGGCGGGCTGGCCGCCGCGTTGCCGCTTGAAATGCGCCACGCCGGCGCTGAGGTTGACCAGGCAATCGTCGTCGATGGCCTGTTGCAGTACCGTCGCCGCCAACATCCGGTACAGGCCGATCCTGACCGGCAGCCCGGTGTTGTAGCCCACGATGGGTGAGGTCAACAGATTGCCGAAGGGGAAGATGCCGACCGCGCCTTGCAGCATGCCCTGTTCATCGCGGATGCCCTTGAGTTGCAGCAGGCCAGCCATCGACCACGCCTTGATCAGCGTCCAGTGGTAGCGCGGATTCAGGCCGGAATATTTGTCGAGATACAGCTGGGCATACAGCTCGGCGATCCGCCGGAAATCCTCATCGACGAACCGGGAGCACAGGGTGCCTTCGCGTGAGGCGCGACGCAGCAGCGCCAGATCCCGCTTGAAGTCGGCGTGCCGGTGGGCCAGCGCCGCCACGTCGGAAAACAGGTAGACCTGCCGGCTGGGTACCAGGGTGAAGCCGCGTCGCGCCAGCGCGTCCAGCCAGTCCCCGTGGTGCGCCGTGTTGAGCGATCGAAACCACAGCGCGTGGGTCGGCCAGCGCGCCAGTGCCGCGTCCACGACCTGATCCAGCGCCAGTTCGCGCAGCGACGGATAGGCATTGGTGGAAACCAGCCAGTTGTTGATCGCCACGGCGCGGTCGATCCGCGCACGGGCAAGCCAGCCGCCCATGCCGGCGGCGATCCATTGCAGGGGGGCCGTGAGCCGCGGGTGTCCCAGTCGGGCGATTTCCTCGGCGGCGTATGTCGCATACGTGGTCAGTGGCGAGCAGACCCACGCATTGTCCGGTTCGGCATCATTGACGGTGACGGGAAACAACACGCCGCCCACATCGAGCGCGTCGACTTCGGTGCGCACGTTGGCGATGAACGGCTGCGTCGGTCGCTGCCGATGGATGTCCAGAAAGGCCGCAGCCCTGCGGTTGAAGTCGGCTATCGCAACCTCGGGCGCGATGCTCAAGGCGCTTCCAGCCGTTCGCCGTCCCACTCGGTATCGCAGGTGGCGGCCTGGCGCAGGCTGCAGCGGTCGCGCCAGGCGATCCTCGCGTACGATGCCAGGTCCAGCACGCCGCCAAACAGGGGCATTGCGTCGCCGGGTGCCACGATGACATCGCAGGCGCGTCGCATGTCCCGCCACCAGCGACCCAACTGTCGCGTGCGTAGGGCCTGGGCGCCGCCGGCACACAGCATCACGGCGGCGATCATGCGCGGCTGGTCGCATGACGGGGTGGCGCAGCTGTCCGCCGTGCCGGCCAGCGCGGCGGGCACGGCGTCGTCAGGGCCGAACAGGTGAACACCGCTGATCGCGCGCGGATTGCACTCGAGCACCTGGAGTTCGCCGTTATCCGATTCGATCCAGTCGAAAGACAACTGTCCGGTGTAGTTCATCTTGCTCGCGAAGCGCTCGACGAACTCGCGGATGCGGGGCGATTCGTGCGCTTCGAACAGGAAACTGGAACTGGCCTTGAGCCGATAGCTGGGCCGATAGCTGACGTGGGCGCGCAGCCGACCGCGATCCACCACGCTGTACGAACATATTTCCTGGCCGTGGCAATAGCGTTGCACCACCCAGCGTCCGGCCAGCCTGAGCGGTTCGGCCTGTGTCGGAATGCCGTCGGGATGGAGCCGGACATGGACGCCGAAGCGCGAGTATTCGGGCTTCAGCACCACGGCGTCGGCGCCCGCCCAGTGTCGCGCCTGCTCGAGTGTGTCGACGCACGCGCTTTCGGGAACCGTGGCGCCGCAGCCCTGGGCGGCTTCCAGGAAATGCCATTTGCTGTGCAGCAGTCGCATGGTTTCGAAGGCGTCGACCACGACGCGCACCGTCGCCGGCAACGCGGAGCGATAGCGGGAGAGAAAGAACGCCTCCTCGCAGGTGGGCACCACCAAGTCGATGCGGTGGTCGCGGATGATCCGGCAGAGCGCCTCGACATAGGCGCGCGGCGCAAAGCGCGCCGATGGCAGCGCCACCGTGCGGGTCGCCGCACGCGACCATCCGGAAATTCGGCACGCAACGCTGTCGCCGATCGTCACCGTCCAGCCTTGGTGGGCAAAGCGCCGGGCGTGATCAAGCGCCACCGGGGCGCGGCCGCCGAGAATGAGTACGTTAGGCATGCGAGGCCTCGCCGAGCTTGAACAGGCGGCGAACCCGGCGGCATTTGCGCGTTGCCGAGTGCTCGATGCCGATGTCGAAGGATACGTGCGGAACGCATGCGCCGAGCCGCCGGGAACAATCGGCGATGGCCTGACGCACCTGCTGGCGCTGGTCGTCGGACAAGTCCGGTTGCACGGCAATGCGCAACACGTCGACCTCGTGTTGTTCGATGAGGTAATCGGCTGCGTGCGGCGCGGCATTGAGCAGGGTGCGCGATAGCAGGTCGGGAAACAGCGGCACCAGGCCCGCGCCGCGCGCGTTGCCCAGCCACACGATGTCGTCTTCGCGGCCTTCGATGCGCTCGATCGCGATGAACGGCGAGCCGCACGGGCAGGGATGTTCGCGCTCGACCAGCACGTCGTTCAGTCGATAACGGATGACCGGCTGCGTACGCCGGTACAGGTCGGTGATGATCGGCGCGAATCGACGCGTGGCGCGATCGATCCAGTCCCGTTCGACGATCAGACAATCCTCGTTGAGATGCACGCTGCCGTGTCGGCAGGTATGGCCGAGGAAGCCCTCGGTGGCCTGGTAGATCTGCTCGATGCCCACGCCGAACGCCGTGGTGATCCGTTCGGCATCCACCGGATCGAGCACTTCGGCGGCAGCGATCACGCGGCTCGGTGCCAGGCGGAGCGTGCCGGCCAGCACCGCATCGGCCGCCAGCGCCAACACGCTCGGTGGCCCGACCAGGATCGTCGGCTTGAACGCATCCAGCCGGGCGAGCACGTCGTCGAACGGCATAGCCAGATCGACGTACCGGAACTGCAGCCGCAGGCCGCCGGAGAGCGTGTCGTACAGGTTGCTGCCGGCACGCAGCAGCAGGGCCACGCGCGCTGGCGCAAAAATGCCGTCGGGCAGCATCTTGGCCAGCAGGGTGCCGGCCCAGCGCAGGCGCTCGGAGCGGCTGGCCATGAATACTCCGCGTGCGCCGGATGTTCCGGTCGACATGCCGATGGCGACGTCGTTCAGCATCGGACTGAAGTCGCGCGTCCGCTCCGCTTCCGCCGCCACCGCAAGCGCCTGCGCCAGTGTGATGCCCGCGGTGTTGATGTGATCGAAGCGGCTCATCCAGACGCGCTTGTCGATCACCGGCAGATCGCCGAAATCCTGGTGGCAGCAGGCGGCGTAAAAAGGCGATCGCGCAAACACCTGCTTGCGCAGGCGGCGCCATTGTCGCTGCTGGTGTGCCACGACATCGGCACGACGGCGAAGCCGCTGCAGGCGCCTGGCCGCCGCATGGTTCCAGAGCAGCACGATCGCATCGAACAGGCGGCTCATCGTGCGCGCCACTCGCTGCAGTGGGACGGCAGCAGACGGATCGCCGGTGCCGCCTTGTTCAGCTGATGCAGTCGCTGCAAGGTATCGCGATAGGCCTGCGTGTCGCCGAGCCACGCGGTGACCAGCGCCGGCGGTGGCACGCCTTCCCGGATGGCCTGCGACGACCATGCGGCATCAGCCACCAGGAAGGTCGACGTGCCGTGCGGATCGTCGAACAGCAGGCCGTAATGACCGGCTGCATGACCGGGCAGCGCGATGGCCAGCAGACTGCCATCGCCGAGCAGGTCATGACCGGTGCCGAAGTCGGCAAGCGCGGGCGGAAGCTGTCGCCGCGGCGCATCCTCGATCCAGTGGACGCGATCGAGGAAGTCGTCGGGCAGCAGCCGTGGCAGCAGTCCGTGCTTGAGCGATCCCAGTCGGCTGCGCGCGCGCATGTCTTCCCAGGCCGCGCGCGAGCAACTGAGCGCCGCGCCCGGGAAATCATGCAGCCCGCCGACATGGTCGCCGTGCAGATGCGAGATCACCACGCGGCCGATGTCGCCCGCGGCCACGCCATCGCGCCCGAGCTGCGCGCACAGCGATTCGCCGGCGGCCAGATGCACCGGGGTCACCGCGCGGTACAGCCGTTCCGGCAGGTGCCGGGTGGCGTCCATGAAATGCTCCGAGTAGCCCGTGTCGAACACGATCCAGCCCTGCTGCGGGTGGCGCAGCGCGAATGCATGCGCCGGATAACGGATCGATGCAAACGGCGCGCCTTGCCGCGTCGCGCATTCGGGATGCGTGCAGTGGCCTGCCTCGTACGCGCGCCATTCAATGCCGGGCACGGGATTTCCACCAGCGCGCAAACTGATCGATGCCATCGGCCACGCTGACCGATGGCGCGTAGCCGAGCTGTCGGCGTGCCGCGGAGATGTCCAGGACCTGCGAGAAACCCAGCACGCCGACGCCGTAACGACTGAGGCGAGGTTCAGGCTGGCCGGGCCGCAGGTTGGCGACCTTCTCCGCCAGTGCGCCGAGGGCCAGCGCCAGCGGACGCGGCAACGGGATCATCCTGACCTTCAGGTCGAGCGCCGCGAAAAGCTGCTCCAGCAAGGCGTTCACCGACATCGGTTCTCCGTTGGTGATGTTGAAGGCGCGGCCATCGGTCGGCGCACCGGGCCGCAAGCATGCTTCCACCGCGGCGACCACGTTGGCCACGCAGGTCACGTCGATGCGAGCGTGGCCATCGCCGATACGCGGAAACCATCCTCGCTCGGCCAGCGCCAGCAGTCGGGGAAAGATCGCCCGGTCGCCTTCGCCGAACACCGCCCGGGGCCGCAGGATGACCGCTGGCAATCCGGCAGCCGCCGCCTTGCGCACGCACAGCTCGCCCAACCATTTGCTTTCCGCGTAGGCGTTGATCCACCGGCGCGGCGGCTCAAACGCTTCGGGCGTGTTCAGCTGATCGCCGAGGCGGAAGTAGATGCTGGGTGACGAGAAATGCACGAAGCGCCGCACGCCGGATTGAAGCGAGGCGTCGAGCAGCCGCTCGGTGGCGAACACGTTTGCCGCCAGGAACCGTTCGCGCTTTCCCCACGGCGAGGACAGCGCCGCGCAATGGACGACCGTGTCGGCACCGTCGATCAGCGTCGGCAGGGCATCGGTGGAAAGATCGCCGATGTGCGTGCGCAGACCGGCGGCAGACAGCGGCGCCAGCCGCGAGGCATCGCGGCCGCTGGCAATCACCTCGTGCCCGATGGCATGCAGCTGCCGCGCCACATGCGAACCGATGAATCCCGAAGCTCCGGTGACCAGCACACGCGCCATGGTTCAATACCTCAGGATCGCGCCGCCGAATGAGAGCCCCGCGCCCGAGCCCACCAGTGCCGTCAGGTCGCCTCGCCGCAGCCTTCCGGATGTGATCGCGTGATGCAGCGCCACCGGAATCGATGCCGCCATCTGGTTGCCACGCGTGGCCAGCACCTTCACCAGCATTTCCGAGGGAAGCTTCAACGCGGCTTCCAGATGAGCGAGCCCCTTGGCGCTGGCCTGATGTGGAATGATGCAGCCGAGTTGGGCGAGCCCCACCTGCGCGCGATCGAACAGCCGGTCGAGGAACCGCGGCAGCCGCTGTGCGGCCATCCGGTAGGTCGCGCGCCCCTGCATCTCGAAACAGGCACCGCGAAGGAATTCGGCCATGTCGTGGCGCGGCCGCACCCGCGTTCCGCCGGATCGCACCTGGCACAGGTCGGCTCCGGCGGAATAGGTCTCAAAGTGCGTGCCGAGCAGCTCGGCGCCGTCCGCGCCATCCGCACTGCCGAGCACCACCGCAGCCGCGCCATCGCCGAAAAGCATGACTGTCTCCGCGTCATCCAGGCGCAAGCCTGCCGACGCAATTTCGCTGGATACCACGAGCACGCGTCGATATCGGCCCACCGCAATCGCGGTGCTCAACAGGTCGAGCGCCGCGATGAAGCTCAGGCAGGTGGCGTTGATGTCGAAGGCGGGAATGCCGCTTTCCTCCAGGCCGAGCTGGCGCTGGATCAGGGTGCCGGTACACGGGATGGCCTGTTCCATCACGCTGCATGCCGAGACGATGCAGTCGAGCTGTTGCGCTTCCATGCCGGCGGCTGCGAGCGCGGAACGTGCGGCCATGGCTCCCATCGATGAAGTCGTTTCGGCATCCCCGGCGTAGTAGCGCCGTTCGATGCCGGCGTGTTTCAGGGTCCAGCCCGGCGCCTTCTTCAAGCGTTCATCCAGCTCAAGCGATTCGACGCATGTGGCGGGAAGATGCTCGCCGGTACCAAGAATGCGGAGCGATAGCGGGTGGATGCGCACGATGCCTGACCTCGGAGTGAAACCGTTGCATGGAGCGTGCATGGCCTGGCAAGCGATGTGCAAACCGGCATGCCAGACACGCACCCCACAATCCCGCCAGCATCATATCTTGATACTCTTGATGACGATGGTATCGACAGGAGAATGACGTGGCCGGTTCCACCGCCGTGGTGCACGCGATTCGAGCCATTCTCCGAGAGCGTGGCATGACTTACCGCGACCTCGCCGATCTGCTCGGCCTGAGCGAGCCGACCGTCAAGCGCGATCTGGGCCAGGGCAACTTCTCGTTGCGGCGGCTGGATCGCATTTGCGAGGTTCTCGGCGTCACCGTCGAGGACCTGATCCGCAACGACCGCCCGCTCACCAGCGCGCTGACGGAGCTCAGCAAGAAGCAGGAGAACGCGCTTGTCGCCGATGCCAAACTGCTGCTGGTCACCTATTTGATCGTGAACGACTGGCGCTTCGGCGAGATGATGTCCACTTTTCGCATCGACGAGAACGAATTGATCTCGCTGCTGCTGAAGCTGGACAAGCTGCACATCATCGAATACCGGCCACCGCGACGGATCAGGAAACTGACCGCCCGGAATTTCGCCTGGCGCAAGGATGGCCCGGTGCAGGGTTTTTTCCTGTCCCGCGTCTTGCCCGAGTTCTTCGGGGGCGCGTTCGACGGACCGGGCGATGCCTTCCATTTTGTCGGTGGCACTTTGTCCGAGGCCTCGCGTGCGCGCATGAAGGTGGCCGTTGCGCATCTCGTCGAGGAGTTCGAGCAACTCGCACGCCACGATGCCCGGTTGCCGCTGGATACCCGCGACGGTTGCAGTGCGGTGATTGCGCTGCGCAAGTGGGAGTTTTCCGAGTTCACCCTGCTGCGGCGATCAAGCGCGGATATGCCACCCCGATCGGGGTGACGGCTTGTGTGCCGCCATTCGGGCCCACTTCCGGGACGCCTCGCGCGAAGATCGCGAACAGGCTCTAAGATGCTTGGACTGTCCAAAGGGGATTGACCATGCCGATCACCATTGCTGCCTTGCGTGAAACCGCTGCCGGAGAGCGGCGCGTGGCGATCACGCCCGAGATAGCGAAAAAGCTGCGGGGCAAGGGCTTGCGCGTGCTGCTGGAGCATGACGCCGGGCGCGCCGCGGGCTTTCCCGACACCAGCTACGTCGATGTCGATTTTGCCGACGCTGCCGCGGTGCTGGCGCAGGCTGACCTGCTGGCCTGCGTGCTGCCGCCGGACGACGTGGTGTTTGCCGGGATGCGCGAGGGCAGCGTGGTGGTCGGCCAGTTGCGTCCCTACGGTGCGGCCGGGCGGATCGCGGCGTTGAATGCGCGCAAGCTCACCGCGTTCTCGCTGGAGTTGCTGCCGCGCACGACCCGGGCCCAGGCGATGGACGTGCTGAGTTCGCAGGCGGCGGTGGCCGGCTACCGCGCGATGCTGATCGCCGCCGAGGCTTCGCCGAAATTCTTCCCGATGCTGACCACGGCGGCCGGCACCATCCGGCCGTCCAGGGTGCTGGTGATCGGTGCCGGCGTGGCCGGCCTGCAGGCGATCGCCACCGCGCGGCGGCTGGGCGCGCAGATCGAGGGCTATGACGTGCGCCCGGAAACGCGCGAGCAGGTCGAATCGCTGGGTGCGAAGTTCCTCGACCTGGGCGTCAGTGCGGCCGGCAGCGGTGGTTACGCGCGGGAACTGTCCGCCGAGGAACGCGCGGCGCAGCAGCAGGCGCTGGCCGATCACCTGAAGGTGTTCGATGTGGTGGTCAGCACGGCGGCGGTGCCGGGACGGCCGGCGCCGAAGATCCTCACCACGGCGATGGTCGAGGGCATGAAGCCGGGGGCGCTGATCGTGGATCTTGCCGCCGAGGGTGGCGGCAATTGCGAGCTGACCCGGCCGGGCGAGCGGGTCGAACATGGCGGCGTGGTGATCCTGGGGCCGCTGAACCTGCCGGCGGGTGCGCCGCTGCATGCCTCGGAAATGTACGCCCGCAACGTGTTCAACTTCGTCGAGCTGCTGGTGCACGAAGCTGCGCTGAAACCGGACTTCGACGACGAACTGGTGGCGAAAAGCTGCCTGAGCCACGCCGGCGAGACGCGCTTCGCCGGCTGAGCGCGACTCAGCTCTGGCCGTTCTGGCCGGGTGGCGACGGGGGCGGCTGGTTGCCGGATGACGGCGGAGGTGGACGGTCGTGTCCGCCATGCGGGCCGTGCCAGCGGCGCTGGTCCGGTGGCAGCTGCCGCCAGCGTCGAAGCAATTCCTCGCGCTGCGCCGGCGGCAGTTTCTGGAAGCGTTCGAAGGTGGTGTGCAGCTGCTCGCGCTGCTGCTCGGGCATCTGGTGGAACTTGCGCATGTTCTCGCGCGCCTGCTTGCGCTCGGCGGGGGTCATCTGTTGCCAGCGGGCGATGTGCTGGCGGACTTCTTCGCGCTTTTCCGGCGGCAGGGTGACCCAGCGTTCGGCCCGATGAAGCATCCGCGCCTGCTTGCGCGGCGACATGCCGTCCCAGTCATTTTTCAGCGGCGCCAGCACTTCGCGCTGGGCCGGGTCGAGGCTGCTCCACGGACGCACCGGCGGCGCGGCTTCGTCCCGCGACGGCGGTGGCGCGTCCTGTGCGTGCAGTGGCGCCACCGCCACGCCGCCGAGCAGGGTGGCGAGCAGCAGGGGCAGGATCGGGCGAAGGATTCGATTCATGGCTCAGCGTTTCGTGGACGGGCTGTCGGTGCTGGCCAACCAGTCGTAGAACTCCAGGTTCTGGTAGAGGTTGGGGTCGGTCTTGTCGGCATCCGGCGGCAGATCCGCGTCGGCATCGTCGAGGGTGTTCGCCGGATGGATGGCCGCCTGGGTGTGTTGCCGCGGCAGTGGCTGCCACACCATCAGCGCTGCCAGCGCGATCACGGCGAACGCGCCCGAGGGGATCAGCCAGCGGACCGTGCGCTGCGCCGATGCGGCCGGTGCCTGCAGCGCCTCGCGCCGGACCGCACGCAGCCGCCCGGCGGTCACCGGGTCGATGCGCTGCGCGGCCTCGTGCCAGAGCCCGCGTGCACGCTGCTCCAGGTTTTCGCCGGGCCGGTTTTCGCCGGGCCGGTTGTCGTCCAGCCTGTCTTTGTCCAGCGACGTCATCGCCAGTCCTCCAGTTGGTCGCGCAAATGATGCATGGCGCGCGACAGATGGGTTTTCACGCTGCCTTCGGAGCAGCCCATGGCACGGGCGGTTTCGGCCACGTCGAGTCCCTCCAGCATGCGCAATATGAAAGCTTCGCGCTGGCGTTGCGGCAGTTGCCGCACCGCGGCGGCCAGGTCGGCGTACGACTGCACGTCGTGCAGCCGGCCCAGCGGGTCCTGGCCGGGATCGGCCGGCTCCCACACGGGCAGTTCGTCGCCGTCGCCATCGTGGCCGCCGCCCAGCCAGCCGACCACGATCGAGCGCACCTTGCGGCGCCGCTGCAGGTCCACCACGCGCCGGCGCAGGATGCCCCAGAACAGCGGCGCCCATTCCGTCGCGGGCTTGTCGCGGTAGTGCCTGACCAGCCGCAGCATGGCGTCCTGCACCGCGTCCATCGCGTCCTCGCGATGGCGCAGCTGCAGTTCGGCCATGCGGAACGCACGCCGTTCGACCTGGGCCAGGAACGCATCCAGGGTGGCGGGTGTTTCGCGGACCTCGTTCAGCAGATCCGCGTCGAGGGTGCCGATCGCGCTGTTCACGGCGACCGCGTCCCCGTCTTCGATTGGATCATCTGCGGGCTCCGGCGGTGTGCTCCCGGAGTTCAACGCGGCAGGCTCGCACGGGTTGACCGGCACCCGTATGATGCAGGCTCAACGGTGTTCCGACGGGGTGGGGTCATGATCGACGGGTTCCTGGCGCTGTACATCTTCATGCTGGCCGCGTTTACCGGTTATGAAATCATCGCGCGGGTGCCGGTGATCCTGCATACGCCGCTGATGTCCGGTTCGAACTTCGTGCACGGCATTGTGCTGGTTGGCGCCATGATCGCGCTAGGCCGGGCCGACACGCCGTTCGAGATCGCCATCGGCTTCATCGGCGTGCTGCTGGGCGCCGGCAACGCCGCCGGCGGCTACGTGGTGACCGAGCGGATGCTGGAGATGTTCAAGTCCAGCAAGCCGGGCACCGGCAAGGAGGCCAAGTGATGAACTGGCTGCCCACCGTCATCAAGGCCTGCTATTTCATCGCCGCGCTGCTGTTCATCCTGGGCCTGAAACGCATGAGCTCGCCGCGCACCGCGCGCGGCGGCATCGTCTGGGCCGGCTACGGCATGTTGCTGGCGGTGCTGGCCACGTTCTTCCTGCCCGACATGCACAACCGGGGGCTGATCGTCGCCGCGGTGCTGATCGGCGTGAGCGCCGCCTGGTGGACCGGTCGCCGCGTGGCGATGACCGCGATGCCGCAGATGGTGGCGCTGTACAACGGCATGGGCGGCGGCGCGGCAGCGGCGATCGGCGCGGTCGAGCTGATCGGCTACGCGCGCGGTCTGGGCATGCTGCATGCGGTGCCGGACACCTCGCCGCTGCGTCCGGAGGCGTGGGCGGTGAATGCGTTGCCGCCGGCACTCTCGCCGGTCGAACTGACCTTGGGCGTGCTCGGCGCGCTGATCGGCGCGGTGAGTTTTTCCGGCTCGCTGGTGGCGTTCGCCAAGTTGCAGGGCTGGATGGACAGGCGCTTCGTGTTCGCCGGCCAGCGCGCGGTGAACATGCTGCTGCTGGCCGCCGCCGTCGTTACCGGTTTCATGCTGGTGCTGGGTCAGGCCAGCCTGCCGCTGATCCTGGTGTTCTTCGCCCTGGCGCTGCTGTTCGGCCTGATGATGACGCTGCCGATCGGCGGCGCCGACATGCCGGTGGTGATCTCGCTGTACAACGCGTTCACCGGCCTGGCGGTGTCGTTCGAGGGTTTCGTGCTGGGCAACGAGGCGATGATCATCGCCGGCATGGTGGTCGGCGCCGCCGGCACCTTGCTGACCCAGCTGATGGCCAAAGCGATGAACCGCTCGATCGGCAACGTGCTGTTCGGCAGCTTCGGCGCCGCCGGCGGCGAGGCGCAGGCGATCACCGGTGCGCAGAAACCCATCGACGGCGCCGACGCGGCGGTGATGATGGCCTACGCCGAACGCGTCGTGATCGTGCCCGGCTACGGCCTGGCCGTGGCGCAGGCGCAGCATAAGGTGTGGGAGTTCGCCCAGTTGCTGATCAAGCGCGGGGTGAAGGTGAAGTTCGCGATCCATCCGGTGGCCGGCCGCATGCCCGGCCACATGAACGTGCTGCTGGCCGAGGCCGGCGTGCCGTACGACCTGATCGCCGACATGGACGACATCAATCCCGAGTTCGCCACCACCGACGTGGCGCTGGTGATCGGCGCCAACGACGTGGTCAACCCGCTGGCCAAGACCGACCCGGCCTCGCCGATCTACGGCATGCCGATTCTCGACGTGAGCAACGCGAAGCAGGTGATCGTGATCAAGCGGGGCAGGGGCACCGGTTTTGCCGGCATCGAGAACGCCCTGTTCTACGCCGACAACACCCGCATGCTGTATGGCGACGGCCAGGCGGCAGTGGGCGAACTGGTGACGGCGCTGAAGGACGTGGACGGCTGAGGAGCAGTCCGGGCGCTGCTGCGCTCAGCCCCGGCAACGTCGCCACCAGGCCAGCCATGCTGCCATCAGCATGCCCAGGCCGGTCCAGGCGAAGTCGGCGGGTGACAAGGCCATGCGAGCCAGTTGCCACAGCATGCCGACACCGGCGGTGCGCATCGCCTCGATCAGCCCCAGCCCCATGTTGCCCGCGATCAGCACGCCGGCGATCAGCACGTTCACGTAGAACGTGGCCAGCAGGGTGGCGGCGACGGCCATCAGCGCCGCGCCGGTGCCGGCCGGGCGCACGCAGGTGCGGATGGTCAACGCCAGCAGGGCGCCGATGGGCAGGGCCAGCCATGGCGCGGAGTGGCGCAGATACATCGAGACGACCATCCATACCGCGCCGCCGGCCAGGCCCAGCATGGCGGCGCTGAACAGCGAAAAGGCATACAGCAAGACGGCGCGCGTGCTCATCGGTGGTGCCGGTTCAGTAGGGCGGGAAGCATGCGTCGTCCATCGGGCAAAGCGGCCATCATAGCGTGCCGCCGGGCCGCGGGCCCTTGAGTTCGGCCGCCGAGGCCTGATCTGGGACAAGCGGCCGCACGCGGCGGCCGGCATAATAGGCAACCCGGGTTCGACGCACGTGCGCGCCCATCGAGACAGGATTGGCGTTGGCATGAGTGGTTTCAGTCTGAGCAGCGAACCGTTCACCCTGGTGCGCGACTGCAATGCCGTGATGGTGCCGCAGGGCGAGCAGGTGACGCTTCCCGCGGGCCAGATCGGCTACATCACCCAGGCGCTGGGTGGCAGCTTCACCGTCTACGTGGAAGGCAATCTGTTCCGCATTGCCGGCGACGACGCCGACGCGCTGGGCAAGCCGCGGCCCGAACCCATCCAGGTGCCGGCGAACGCCACCAACGAGGATGTGGAGAAGCTCGCCTGGGAGCAGTTGCGTACCGTGTTCGATCCGGAAATCCCGGTGAACGTGGTCGAGCTGGGGCTGGTCTACGACCTGAGCCTGGAACAGATCGCATCCGGCGAGCGCAAGGTCTACGTGAAACTCACGCTGACGGCTCCCGGTTGCGGCATGGGCGACATCCTGGTCGACGATGCGCGCACCAAGCTGGAGATGATTCCCACGATCAGCGAGGCCGAGGTGGACCTGGTGTTCGATCCGCCGTGGTCGCACTCGATGATGTCCGACGCGGCGAAACTCGAAACCGGCATGCTCTGAGTTTCATCAGCGCGGTTCGGCGAAGAACCGCGCACGGGTTGTTCATCGCGCGATCGTCTCTGCCATCGCTCCGATCATCGACGTTCACCGCACCGTGAAATGCAGGCGAGCCTGCTGATGCGTGGTCTCGTGCACGCGTTATTCACGATGAATTCGCGCTTTTTGCCTGCGTCCGCGATGACTGCCGACTCTGTGATATCGGTCACTCCAAGTAGGAAAAAGTCGGGTTGTTCCGGCTTGATTCGAAGCCTATGGTAAAGCGATCCGTCTTCGGGGAGGTTGACGGATGGTCCTTTGGCGGCGTGATCGCCGTCTTGCAGTTACGCATCCCCGCACTGCCTGCACAATGGAATGTCAGGGGGAGGGCAGGCGATACGGATGTAGTTTGGGATCGCTAGACAGAAATTGAAGAAGGGGTCGTGCCTCGCACGGCAAATCTTGCATGGGGCCGCGTGGCCGCATCGGGCTCGCCTGTCCCCGTCATTGTCTAGGAGTTCATTCAATGCCCAATCACTACCGCCTGAAATTGCTGGTCGCCGCGATCGGCATGGCTACCGCCTCGGTCGCCACCGCTGCCACCACCAAGACCCTGCATGCGCAGAATCTGGGAGCGGTGCCCACCAGCACGCTGGCAACCAAGCTCAACCTCGGTCAGGACATGTCGCTGGCACCGCGCAGCGCCGTCAGCATCGCCAACGGTCACAAGGTCGTGCGCCAGCAGCAGATGTATCGCGGCGTGCCGGTCTACGGCCGCAGCATCGCCGTGGTGCAGGATGCGCAGGGCAACGCGCTTCGTGCGAGCGGCGAACTGATGCAGGGTGCCTCGCTGGGGCTGACCTCGGTGCTGCCCAAGCTCAGCGCTGCCCGCGCGATCTCCGCGCTCAAGGCACATGCACACACCCGCCTGGTCGGTGGCACCACGATCAGCAATCAGAAGACCGACCTGTTCGTGTATCCGCAGGACAACGGTTCCGCTCGTCTGGTCTACCGCGTGTCGTACTTTGTCGGCGGCGCGCACCCGTCGCGTCCGACCGCGATCATCGACGCCAACACCGGTGAAGTGGTCAAGAGCTGGAACGGCCTGACCGATGCCTCGGCCACCGGCCCGGGCGGCAACCAGAAGACCGGCAAATACATCTACGGCACCGATTACGCCGCGCTCGACGTGACCCAGTCCGGCAGCACCTGCACGCTGCAGAACACCAACGTGAAGACCTACAACCTCAACCACGGCAGCAGTGGCGGTTCGGTGGTCAGCTTCACCTGTCCCAACAGCGACACCGATGCGATCAACGGCGCCTATTCGCCGGTCAACGACGCGCATCACTTCGGTGGCGTGGTGCATGACATGTACAACTCGTATACCGGTGCGCCGCCGCTGAACATGCAACTGGTGATGAAGGTGCACTACCTCAGCAACTACGAGAACGCGTTCTGGGACGGTAGCGCGATGTACTTCGGCGATGGCGCCAGCACGTTCTACCCGCTGGTGTCGCTGGACGTGACCAGCCACGAAATCAGCCATGGCTACACCGAGCAGAACTCCGGCCTGGAATACAGCGGCCAGTCCGGCGGCATGAACGAGGCGTACTCGGACATCGCCGGCGAAGCGGCCGAGTTCTACGACCGCGGCGCGGCCGACTTCCTGGTCGGCGCGGACATCGTCAAGACCAGTGCCGGCATCGGTGACGCGCTGCGCTACATGTGCAACCCGCCGCAGGATGGCGGCTCGATCGACAACGCGGCCGACTACACCTCCGGCCTCGACGTGCATTACTCCAGCGGCGTGTACAACAAGGCGTTCTGCCTGCTGGCCAAGACCTCGGGCTGGGACGTGAAGAAAGCGTTCCAGGCGTTCGCGCTGGCCAACAAGTCGTACTGGACGGCCACCTCCACCTTCAACTCCGGCGCCTGCG
>NZ_LMHR01000081.1:0-109237 GCF_001428465.1 Rhodanobacter sp. Root179
GCCGACAGGGATGTCGGCTCCTTTTCGCCAGGGCAGGATGCCCTGTCGAAAAGCCCGGCCCCGACTCGCGAACCTTGCGGACAGGACGTCCGCAAGGCGCGGAAGCGGGGTGGCCTCTCTTTGGGCAACGTTTCTCTGGCCACACAGAGAAAGGTGGCTCGGCTGCCGTAGGCAGACGAAAGCTTTTGCTCTTAGCGCCGCAGGCAAGCAAAGCAAAGGCATCGCGCACAGGGCGCGCCCGTTACCGACCGGCGACGCGGCGACTCGCCCCCACCTACAATGCAGGCATCCCCCCGCATCCCGGACCATCATCCCATGCGACCGTTTCGCGTCAAGCGCTACCTGCTCACCGGCCTGCTCACCTTCATCCCGCTGTGGGTGACCTGGCTGGTGTTCAAGTTCATTCTCGGGATGCTGGCCGGCATCGGCGCACCGCTGGTGGCGGGTTTGCTCGGCACGCTGGCGCTGGTGGCACCGCGCACCGCCGAGTCGCTGAACATGGAGTGGCTGAATTTCATTCTTGCGCTGGTGATCACCCTGGTGGCGCTGTACCTGCTCGGCTTCATTGCGAACCGGGTGATCGGCCAGCGCTTCATCACGGCGTTCGACGGGTTGCTGGCACGCATCCCGCTGGTGCAGACGATCTACGGCGGCACCAAGAAGCTGATGGCGGTGCTGCAGAACAAGCCCAGCGGCATGCAGCGGGTGGTGCTAATCGACTTTCCCCGTCGCGGCATGAAGGTGGTGGGTTTCGTCACCCGAGTGATGATCGAGGAGGGCAGCGGTCGGGAGATGGCGGCCGTCTATATTCCGACCACGCCCAACCCCACCGGCGGCTATCTGGAACTGGTGCCGGTGGACGAGCTGACGCCGACCGACTGGACCATGGACCAGGCGATGGCCTTCATCATTTCCGGCGGCGCGGTGGCGCCCGACACCTTGCCGGCCTCGCCACCCCAGTTGCGCCAGGACACCCCGGAGCCGCACGCATGAATCTCCGCCACTTCCTGTGTTTCGCCCTGCTCGGCGCAGCGGCGTGCGGCGCTCATGCCGCCGACACTGACTGGACCACGCCGGCGGAAGCCGCGCAGTTCCGCACCACCCCGAGCTACGCCGACACGCTGACCTACCTGCAGCGGCTGCAGCAGGCGGCGCCGGGAATGATCCATCTAGAAACCTTCGGCAGCACGCCTGAAGGCCGCCCGATGACGGTGGTGATCGCCAGCGCCGACGGCACGTTCGACCCGGCCGCCGCGCGCGCGGCGCACAAGCCGGTGGTGCTGGTGCAGGCCGGCATCCATCCGGGCGAGATCGAGGGCAAGGACGCGGGGCTGATGCTGCTGCGCGATATCGCGATCACGAAGAAGTATCCGCACGTGCTCGATCACGTGGTGCTGGTCTACATCCCTGTGTTCAGCGTGGATGGCCACGAGAATTCCAGCCCGTACCACCGCATCAACCAGAACGGCCCGGCCAGCATGGGCTTCCGCGGCCAGTCGCAGTACCTCAACCTCAACCGCGACTACGTCAAGGCCGATGCGCCAGAAATGCGCGCGTGGCTGAAGCTGTGGCAGCAGTGGCTGCCGGATTTCCTGATCGACGTGCACACCACCGACGGCGCGGACTACCAGTACGACCTCACCTGGTACACCGAGGACCCGCACAAGCTCGATCCGGCGGTGAGCCAGTGGCAGCAGGACACGATCGTCAGGCACGCGCTGCCGGCGTACGAGAAGCGCGGCCACCTCGCCTCGATCTACCTGGAGTTCAAGGACGGCGCCGATCCACGCAAGGGCATCGTGAACTTCGGTTCGGGACCGCGCTTTTCCACCGGCTACGCGGCGCTGCAGAACCGGCCGGCGCTGCTGATCGAAACGCACATGTTGAAGTCCTATGCGAACCGCGTGCACGCCGTGTACGACCTGGTCGAGCTGATGCTGGAGCAGGTCAACCGCCATCCCGCCGCCCTGCTCGCCGCCACCGCGAAGGCCGATGCCGATACCGTCGCTCGCGCCGCCGACGCGGACGCCACGGTGCCGCTCACGTTCAGGCCCGATCCGCAATCCACGCCGTACACGCTGAAGGGTTTTGCGTTCACGCTGACCGCGAGCGACATCTCCAACAACCCGTGGATCCGCTACGACCCGAGCCAGCCGAAGACGTACACCATCCCGAACTGGAATGGCCTGCTGCCGGCCATTTCCGTGACGCCGCCGGCGGCCTACGTGGTGCCCGTGCAGTGGACGCAGATCATCGACAAGCTCGACGCGCACGGCATCGTGTACCGGCGCACCCGCGCGCCGATGACGATCCACGCGACGAGCTATCAGCTGGATGACCCGCAGTGGGCGAACAAGTCGTTCGAAGGGCACGTGATGCTGCGCGACTTCAAGCTGCATCCCGTGCCGCGCGAAGCCACCCTGCCGGCCGGTTCGGTGATCGTGCCGATGAACCAGCGGGCGGCCAACGTGGCGATCAACCTGCTCGAACCGCAGGCGCCCGATTCGCTGCTGCAGTGGGGTGACCTCGATGCGGTCTTCGAGGCCAAGGAATACGGCGAACCGCGCGTGCTGGAAAAACTGGCGCGCGAGATGATGGCGAAGGACCCCGCACTGAAGGCCTCGTTCGAACAGAAGCTGCACGACGACCCCGCCTTCGCCGCCAACGGTTACGCCAGGCTGCACTGGTTTTTCCAGCGCTCGCCCTGGTACGCCGACCAGCACGTGGGCGCCTACCCGGTGCTGCGGCTGGACCCGGCGCAGCTCAAGGCACTGCCGGGCCAGGCTTCCCCTGCCCACCCCTGACCTATGACACTGTATCGCCCATGACGTTTGGCCTAGCGTCGGCGGTCTTGACGGCCGCCGGGGGGAACGCGGAGGCACGATCATGAAAGCTCCCCGGCCACCGCCGGCATCCATCCATACAGAGGGATATCCATGACCAAGCAGTATCTGAAGCCCATCGCGCTGGCGATCAGCGTGGCGCTTGCCCTGACCGCCTGCGGCAAGCAGGAGTCGGCGCCGGCCGCCAGCACTAGCGCGCCCGCCGCAGCCGCCACCACCGCGGCAGCCGACCTCGGCAAGAGCATCTTCGACGTCAGCGAACTGGACCCGAAGATCAACGCCTGCGCCGACTTCAACGGCTTCGTCAACAGCCAGTGGGTGGCCGCCAACCCGATCCCGGCCGACCGCACCCGCTGGGGCGCGTTCGACAAGCTGGCCGAGGACAGCCTGAACACCCAGCACACCATCGTCGAGGACGCCGCCAAGGGCGCCGACCAGGCCGCCGCCGGCTCGATCGAGCAGAAGATCGGCAACCTGTACAAGTCCGGCATGGACGAAGCTGCCATCGACAAGGCCGGCTTCGATCCGATCAAACCGAAGCTGGCCGCGATCGACCAGCTGAAGAACGGCAAGGACGTGGCCGGATACCTCGACAAGAGCTTCGCCGAAGGCGACATGCAGGTGTTCCAGTTCGGCTCCGGCGCCGACTTCAAGCACGCCGAAACCCAGATCGGCTACACCTTCCAGGCGGGCCTGGGCCTGCCGACCAAGGATTACTACACCGACCCGAAGCAGGCTGACCTGCGCAAGGCCTACCTCGACTACATCGCCAAGACGCTGCAGCTGACCGGCGTGTCCGCCGCCGACGCGAAGAAGCAGGCCGATGAAGTGATGGCGTTCGAGACGAAGCTGGCTGCCGCGTCGCTGGCACCGGTGGAACTGCGCACACCGGAAAACCAGTACCACTTCGTCAGCGTCGCCGAAGCGAACAAGGTCACCCCGCACTTCAACTGGGAGAACTTCTTCAAGGCCCAGGGCGTGACCATCGACAAGGGCTTCTCGCTGTCGCAGCCGAAGTTCTTCGCCGAGTTCGACAAGCTGCTGGCCAGCGCACCGGTCAGCCAGTGGCAGGCCTACCTGCGCTTCCACACCATCGATGACGCCTCCGACGCGCTGAGCAAGAATTTCCGCGACAACAAGTTCGCCTTCTACGGCAAGACGCTGTCGGGCCAGCCGGAGCAGAAGCCGCGCTGGAAGCAGGTGCTGGGCGCGGTCAACGGCTCGATGGGCATGGCGCTGGGCGAGCTGTACGTCAAGACCGAGTTCACCCCCGAAGCGAAGAGCCGCGCCGAGGAGCTGGTGACCAACGTGCGCAACGCGCTGAAGGCACGCATCCAGAACCTCGACTGGATGAGCGACGAGACCAAGGCCAAGGCGATCGCCAAGTGGGACACCTTCCTGCCCAAGATCGGCTACCCGGACAAGTGGCGCGACTGGACCGGCCTCGCGATCGTGCCGGACAACTACTACGCCAACCTCGAAGCGGCCGGCAAGTTCAACTACGAGTACGACATCGCCAAGATCGGCAAGCCGACCGACCGCAAGGAATGGGGCATGACCCCGCAGACGGTCAACGCGTACTACAACCCGACCGACAACACGATCAACTTCCCGGCCGCGATCCTGCAGCCGCCGTTCTTCGACGCCAAGGCGGACGACGCGATCAACTACGGCGGCATCGGCGCGGTGATCGGCCACGAGGCCAGCCACGGCTTCGACGACGAAGGCAGCCAGTTCGACGGTGCCGGCAACAACGTCAACTGGTGGAGCGAGGCCGACCGTGCCAAGTTCGACGCCCGCACCGCCAAGCTGGTGCAGCAGTTCAACGACTACACGCCGATCAAGGACCAGCCGGACGCGCACGTCAACGGCAAGCTGACCCTGGGCGAGAACATCGCCGACCTGGGCGGCCTGAACGTGGCCTACGACGCGCTGCAGGCAGCCCTGAAGCAGCACCCGGAGGAAGCGGGCAAGAAGATCGACGGCTACACCGAGGACCAGCGCTTCTTCCTCAACTGGGCCCGCGTGTGGCGCGGCAACATCCGCGAGAAGCAGGCGCTGCTGCGCCTGAACACCGATCCGCATGCACCGGCCTCGCTGCGCGCGATCGGCGCGCCGTCGAACATGCCGGCGTTCGCCACCGCGTTCCAGTGCAAGCCTGGCGACGCGATGGTGCGCGGCGACGACAAGCAGGTGAAGATCTGGTAATCCGGCGGTCATCCAGGTCGCGATGCATCGCGACCTGATGCGACCCCAGGGCCCCGCATGCAGATGCGGGGCCTTTTTTTCCCGGTCGGCGCCCCTGACCTTTGACACTGTCTGGCCCATGACGTTTGGCCTAGCGTGGATGGGCATGCGTCCGCGTCCGGGGGGACTTGTGACGCGGCCGAACAAGCACACTCACCACCACTTACAAGGGACATCCATGACCAAGCAGTATCTGAAGCCCGTGGCACTGGCGCTCGCCGTCAGCCTGGCGCTGGCCGCCTGCGGCAAGCACGACGCCGCCGACAACGCGCCGGCGCCGGCCAGCACCGCGCCGGCAGCGGCCGGCACCACCGCCGCGGCCGACCTCGGCAAGAGCATCTTCGACGTCAGCGAACTGGGCGACAGCGCGCTGGCCTGCCAGGACTTCAACGGCTTCGTCAACGCGAAATGGGTCAAGGCCAACCCGATCCCGGCCGACCAGACCGTGTGGGGCGCCTTCAGCGTGCTGCACGAGAAGAGCCTGGCCGACCAGCACCAGCTGGTGGACGACGCGGAAAAGAACGCCGACAGCGCCAAGGCCGGTTCGATCGAGCAGAAGATCGGCTGGCTGTACCACTCCAGCATGGACATGGACGCGCGCAACAAGGCCGGCTTCGAGCCGATCAAGGCCGACCTGGCCGGCATCGACGCGCTGAAGTCCAACAAGGAGCTTTCGACCTGGCTGAACCAGTCCTTCGCCAAGGGCGACGGCGCGGTGTTCAACTTCGGTTCGGGCGCCGACTTCAAGGACGCCAAGATCCAGATCGCCTACACCGAGCAGAGCGGCCTCGGCCTGCCCACGCCGGACTACTACACCGATGCGAAGAACAAGGAAGTACGCGACGCCTACGTCAAGTACCTCGCCAAGCTGTTCGAGATGACCGGCAGCAGCGCTGCCGACGCCGGCAAGCAGGCCGCGCTGGCGATGAAGTTCGAGACCGACCTGGCGCAGCACTCCATCCCGCGGGTGGAAATGCGCAAGCCGGAGAACCAGTACCACTTCGCGACCGTGGCTGAAGCGAACAAGGTCACCCCGCACTTCGACTGGAACGCGTTCTTCAAGGCGCAGGGCGTCACCATCGACAAGGGCTTCTCGCTGTCGCAGCCGAAGTTCTTCGCCGAGTTCGACAAGCTGCTCGCCAGCGCGCCGATGGACGAATGGAAGGCCTACCTGAAGGCCCGCACGATCTCCAACTCGGCCGCTGCCCTGTCCGAACCGTTCGTCGATGCGCAGTTCGATTTCTACGGCAAGACCCTGCGCGGCCAGCCGCAGCAGCAGCCGCAGTGGAAGCGTTCGCTGGGTTCGGTCAACGGCGCGATGGGCATGGCGCTGGGCGAACTGTACGTGGCCAAGTACTTCACCCCGGAAGCCAAGGCTCGTGCCGAAGAGCTGGTCACCAACGTGCGTGATGCGTTGAAGACGCGCATCGAGAACCTCGACTGGATGAGCGCGGAGACCAAGACCAAGGCGCTGGACAAATGGTCCAAGTTCCTGCCGAAAATCGGTTATCCGAAAACCTGGCGCAACTGGGATGGCCTGACCATCACCAAGGACAGCTACTACGCCAACATGCAGGCGGCGTCGAAGTTCAACTACGAGTACGACATCGCCAAGATCGGCAAGCCGACCGACCGCCAGGACTGGGGCATGACCCCGCAGACGGTCAACGCGTACTACAACCCCACCGACAACACGATCAACTTCCCGGCCGCGATCCTGCAGCCGCCGTTCTTCGATGCGAAGGCGGATGACGCGATCAACTACGGCGGCATCGGCGCGGTGATCGGCCACGAGGCCAGCCACGGCTTCGACGACCAGGGCAGCCAGTTCGACGGCGACGGCAACAACCTCAACTGGTGGAGCGACGCGGACAAGAAGCAGTTCGAAGCCCGCACCGGCAAGCTGGTCGATCAGTTCAACGGCTACGCGCCGCTGGCCGACCACCCCGAGCTGCACGTCAACGGCAAGCTGACCCTGGGCGAGAACATCGCCGACCTGGGCGGCCTCAACATCGCCTATGACGCGCTGCAGACCGCGCTGAAGAAGAACCCGACCGAAGCGGCCTCGAAGATCGAGGGCTACACCCAGGACCAGCGCTTCTTCCTGAACTGGGCCCGTGTGTGGCGTGGCGACATCCGCGAAAAGGCGCAGATGGTCTATCTGAATGCCGATCCGCACTCGCCGATGAAGTTCCGCGCGATGGGCGCGCCGTCCAACATGCCGACCTTCGCCAGCGCGTTCCAGTGCAAGAGCGGCGACGCGATGGTGGCCCCGGCCGACAAACAGGTGAAGATCTGGTAATTCCATATCGACACCGACCGCAATCCATCGCGGCTTGAAACGAAGGCCCCGCATGCGAATGCGGGGCCTTTTTCATGGTGTGCGCCCCGCCGTTGCAGCGCGAGATGGCAAATGCGGGCTTGTCGGGTATTGCAAATCATTCTCATTAAAGTATCTTAGGCACCTTCTCCGGCCGCCAGCGCATTCGCGCAGCAAGCCGGAATGTTCGCCATTTCCAGGTTGTTTCCCGTCGGACGACACGACGCACGCTGATTTGCTTCGGTGCGCGTTCGGCTGGCCCCGAAACCTGCATCCAGCCAATGCAAGACCTTTGCATGCGCCAGACCCGCCAGGCCCTGTCCGCATGCAAACCCCGTTCACCCATGGAGCTCTCATGACCCCGATCAAATCGCGCAAGCATCCCGTCGCCTCGCGGCGGCAGGTCCCGACGACGTGCGCGCTGAAGGCGGCAACCCTGTTCACCGGCCTGGCGCTGGCATTTCCTGCGGCCGCCACGGATACCACGCCCGCTGATTTCACCGGCGCGCAAGTGGCGCAGGCCAAGAGCCTGCCCGGCGTGCAGGTGGAAGCGGTCACCGGCAACGACTACCGCGTCGACAAGCTGTCCTCGCCGAAATACACCCAGCCGCTGCTGGACACCACGCAGACCATCAGCGTGATCACCAAGGAACTGATCCAGCAGCAGGGCGCCACCACGCTGACCGAAGCGCTGCGCAACAGCCCGGGCGTGGGCACCTTCTACGTCGGCGAGAACGGCAGCACCAACACCGGCGACAGCATCTACATGCGCGGCTTCGACACCTCGGGCAGCATCTTCGTGGACGGCGTGCGCGACCTCGGCTCGATCTCGCGCGACGTGTTCAACATCGAACAGGTGGAAGTGGCCAAGGGTCCGGCCGGCACCGACTACGGCCGCACCGCGCCCACCGGCTCGGTGAACCTGGCCAGCAAGCAGCCGCAACTGGGCGACGGCATCTCCGGATCGATCGGCTACGGCAGCGGCCAGCACCGCCGCGCCACCGCCGACTGGAACCAGACCCTGGGCGCCACCTCCGCATTCCGCCTCAACCTGATGGGCCAGGACAGCGGCTCGCCGGGGCGCGACAAGGTCGAAGCCAACCGCTGGGGCGTCGCGCCGTCGCTGGCGTTCGGCCTGAAGACGCCGACCCGGGTCTACATCGACTTCCTGCACGTGCAGCAGAACAACCTGCCCGACGGCGGCGTGCCAACCTTGGGCCTGCCCGGATACAGCAGCCCGGATGCCACCCGGCCGTTTCTCGCCGACGCGCCGAGGGTCGATCCGTCGAACTTCTACGGCACCACCTCCGACCATGACGACGTCAAGGCGGACATGTTCACCGTCATCGTCGAGCACGACTTCACGACCGACGTGGCGTTGCACAACACCACGCGCTGGGGCCGCACCCACCAGGACTACCTGCTGACCTCGTTCCGCGGCGACGCCGCCAACCTGCTCACCCCGGACGCCGCCGATTCCTCGACCTGGACCATCGCGCGCAGCCTGCCGACGTACAAGAACCAGACCAACCGCATCGTCACCAACCAGACCAACCTCACCGCCAGCTTCGACACCGGCAGCGTCACGCACAACCTCAGCGCCGGCATCGAGCTGACCCGCGAAAAGGCCGACACCATCGGCATGGCCACCCTCGCCGGCAGCGCCTGGCCCGCCGCGAATCTCTACCACCCCGAGGCCGACGTCAGCGGGCTGCTTTACGGCAGCAACGGCGCCGACACGCATGGCCAGACCGATACCGAAGCGGCCTACCTGTTCGACACGCTGAAGTTCAACGAGCAGTGGCAGGTCAATGCCGGCCTGCGCCTGGACCACTACCAGACCGACTTTGACAGCATGGTCGTCTGCGGCTCCCGCAACGCCCCGGCCTGCGGCACCCTGCCCGCCGGCAGCGTGCTGCCGGGCGTGGACGCCGACAAGTCCGGCAACCTGCCCAGCTACAAGCTCGGCGTGCTGTACAAGCCGGCCGCCAATGGCAGCATCTATGCGAACTTTGCCGTGTCGCAGGAGCCGCCGGGCGGCAACACGTTGACCCTGAGCGGTTCGGCCAACAGCGCCGACAACCCCAACTTCGATCCGCAGAAGGCCCGCACCGTCGAGCTGGGCAGCAAGTGGGACCTGCTCGGCGAGAGACTGCTGCTGACCGGCGCGTTGTACCGCACCACCGTCACCAATGACCTGGTGCAGGACCCGGTCGACCTGCAGTATTACCAGGTCGGCGAGAAGCGCGTGCAGGGCATCGAGCTGAGCATGGTCGGCAAGCTCACCGACAACTGGGCGGTCAGCGCCGGTTACACCACGATGGACGCCAGGGTGACCAACGGCAAGGCCGTCGCCAACGACGGTTCCAGCGACCTGGCCTATACGCCGAAGAGCGCGTTCACCGCCTGGACCACCTACCACCTGCCGTTCAACCTCACCATCGGCGGCGGTGCCCGTTATGCCGGCGAAATGAAGCGCGGCACCGACGGCGCGATCGGCACGCCGGCGTTCACCGAGGCGTACTGGGTGTTCGACGCGATGGCCAGCTATCCGGTCAATAAGCATTTCGACCTGCAGTTGAACCTGTACAACCTGTTCGACAGGGACTACGTCGCGGCGATCAACAAGAGCGGCTACCGTTACACCCCGGGCACGCCGCGCGCGGCGATGCTCACTGCCAACATCCGCTTCTGATCTGCATGTTCTGATCCCGCGTCGCACGCCCCTGCTCCAGCCGGAGCAGGGTTTCAGGAAACCGCCATGCTGCTGCACATCCCCGACGTACTCACTGACGAACAGGTGGCCCGGATCCGCGCGGAACTGGATGCAGCGGACTGGACCGACGGCCGCGAGACCGTCGGCGCGCAGGGGGCGAAGGTCAAGCGCAACCGGCAACTGCCGGATGCGTCGCCGCTGCGCCTGCAACTGGGCCAGCTGATCCTGCGCGTTCTGGCCGGCAACCCGCTGTATCACGCGGCGACCTTGCCATTGCGCGCGTTGCCGCCCCGCTTCAACCGCTACGAAGGCGGCGGCGAATACGGTTTCCACGTCGATGGCGCGGTGATGGCGCTGTCCGCCGACGCGCAGTTGCGCAGCGACGTGTCCTGCACGCTGTTCCTCAGCGAACCGGACGAATACGACGGCGGCGAGCTGATCGTCAACGACACCTACGGCGAGCACGAGGTAAAGCTGCCGGCTGGCGACCTGATCGTCTACCCGTCCAGCAGCCTGCACCGGGTCACCCCGGTGACCCGCGGCGCGCGGGTGGCCTCGTTCTTCTGGGTGCAAAGCCTGGTCCGCGACGACAGCCGCCGTCGCCTGCTGTTCGAACTGGACAGCTCGATCCAGCGCCTGACGCAGACGGCTGCCGACCCGGCGGCGGTGCTGCAACTGACCGGCGTCTACCACAACCTGCTGCGGCAGTGGTCAGAGACCTGAGAGGTTGTGAGTTTTTCAACCTCTCAGGCCGGCCACGGACGGCCGGTCGTGGAGCAGTCACGCAAGTGACTGATTCGCGTAAGCACGTCCGGGCATGTATCGGACATGCGATGGAAGAAAACCACAGGAAGTGGTTTTCTTCACAGGCGCTGAGCCGGGACGACTGCAGACAACGGTTCCCACCGCGCGCCGCGGAGCGGATAATTGTCGACCCCCTGCAAAACGCGGCTGAAACATGTTTGTTCCTGGTCAACGCTGGATCTCCTCCGCCGAACCCGAGCTCGGCCTCGGCACCGTACTGCGCGTCGAGGGACGCGGCGTGCAGGTGCTGTTCGCCAAGGCCGGGGTGCTGCGCCCCTACGCGATGGATTCGGCGCCGCTGCTGCGCGCCGAGTTCCGCGCCGGCCAGCGCGTGGCCGGCAAGGGCATCGCGTTCCTGGTCGAGCGGGTGGAGATCCGCGATGAACTGCTGATCTATCGGGGCGAAGGGCGCGAACTGGAGGAAGGCCAGCTCGACGACGAGCAGAGCGTGAGCCAGGCCGACGACCGCCTGATCGGCGGCCGCACCGACACCGTGGCGCACTTCGAGCTGCGCCTGGAAGGCCTGAAGCGGCGCGCCGAGGCGCGCCGTTCGCCGATGTGGGGCCTGGGCGCCGCGCGGATCGGACTGGTGCCGCACCAGCTGCGCGTGGCCGGGATTGCCTCCGCCCGTCGGCCGCCCCGCGTGCTGCTGGCCGACGAGGTCGGCCTGGGCAAGACCATCGAGGCGGGCATGATCATCGCGCGCCAGCTTGCCACCGGCCGCGCCTCGCGGGTGCTGCTGCTGTTGCCCGACACCCTGGTCTACCAGTGGTTCGTGGAGATGCTGCGCCGCTTCAACCTCAGCTTCGCGATCTACGACGAGGAGCGCTGCGAGGCACTCGAACAGACCGGCGACGCCGGCAATCCGTTCGAGGACGAGCAACTGGTGATCGCCGACTTCGGCTTCCTGGAAAGCTCGCCGAAATATGCGAAGCAATTGCTGGAAGCGCCGTGGGACCTGCTGGTGGTGGACGAAGCCCATCACCTGGCGTGGTCGCCGGAAGCGGCCAGCCCGCGCTACACGATGGTGGAGCAACTGGCCGCAGCGATTCCCGGCGTGATCCTGCTCACCGCCACCCCCGAACAGCTCGGCCGCAGCGGCCACTTCGCCCGCCTGCGCCTACTCGACCCCCAGCGTTACCACGATCTGGACGGCTATCTGGCCGAGGCCGATACCTACCAGGCGCTGTCGAAGATCGCCGACCGGCTGCTCGACGGCGAGCCGCTGGACGACCTGCAGCGCGCCACCCTCGCCGACGCCTTCCACGGCGACGCGGCGCTCACCGAGCGACTGGCCGACTCGACCAGCCCGGCCAATGCCCGCGAACTGCTGGCCGCGCTGATCGATCGCCACGGCACCGGCCGCGCGATGTTCCGCAACAACCGCGCCGGCGTGGGCGGCTTCCCGAAGCGCTTGCCCGAATGGCACCTGCTGGACGCGGACACGGTGGACGAAAGCACGCGCCAGTCGCTGCTGGCCGAGTTCCATGCCGACATCCTGCAGCCGCCGGCGCTGATCGAGGTCGACTACAGCGCCGACCCGCGGGTGGATGCGCTGATCGGCCTGCTGGAGCAACACCCGCAGGACAAGTTCCTGCTGATCTGCCGCAGCCAGGCCAAGGTGCTGGCGCTGGAAGAAGTGCTGCGCACCCGCAGCGGCGTCGGCGTGGCGCGCTTCCACGAAGGCCTCGGCATCATCCAGCGCGACCGCAACGCCGCCTACTTCGCCCAGCCTGACGGCGCGCGATTGCTGCTGTGTTCGGAGATCGGCTCGGAGGGGCGCAACTTCCAGTTCGCGCACCGGCTGATCCTGTGGGATCTGCCGCTGGACCCCGACCTGCTCGAACAGCGCATCGGTCGACTCGACCGCATCGGCCAGAAGCACGACATCAACATCCACATCCTGGCCGTGGCCGACAGCGCCCAGCACGTGCTGGCCCGCTGGTACGACGAAGGCGTCGACGCGTTCCGCATGAGCCCGGCCGACGGCCGCGAACTGCTGCGCCGCTACGGCGAGCTGCTGACCCGGCTGGCCGACGAGCACGCCCTCGGCGACGACAACCGCGACCAGGAACTGGACGCCTTGCTGGCCGAAACCCATGCCAGCCATGAACAGATGGCCGAGCTGATCCGCGGTGGCCGCGACCACCTGCTGGAACTGGCCGCCACCCGCGACCTGCACGCCGACGAACTGCAGCAGGCGTTCGCCCGCGAAGACCACGACCCCGCCCGCGACGCCTTCGTGCAGCGCCTGCTGGAAGCGTTCGGCATTCATCCGGAAGAGCTGGGCGGTCAGGTCCTGCTGCTCGATCCGCAATACCTGTCCACCGATGCCCTGCCCGGTTTCGCCGACGGTCCGCAATCGGTCACCTTCGTGCGCGACGTGGCGCTGGCCCGCGAGGAACTGCCGCTGTTGCGGCTCGACCACCCGCTGGTGGCCGGCGCGATGGACCTGGCGCTGTCCGGCGAGCAGGGCAACGCCGCGTTCATGGTCGACGACGCGCTGCCGCCGCGCAGCGCGCTGCTGCAGGCGGTGTTCCTGCTCGAGTGCGTCGCCGATCGCCGGCTCGACGCCGAGCGCTTCCTGCCGATCCTGCCGATCGTGATCACGGTGGACACCCGACTCGCCGAACGCGCCGATTTCGAGCCCAGCGACATCGCGCTGCGCAAGGCGGGCGACCGCAACATCGAGGTGGTGCGCTACCGCAAGTTCCTGGGCAAGCTGGTGCCGCCGATGCTGGAGCGCGCCGAGGCCTTGGCCGGCGTACAGGCGAAGACGCGGATCGAGGAAGCCACCGACCTGGCCACAACGACGCTGGACGCCGAGCTGTCGCGGCTGCTGGCGCTGCGTGCGGTCAATCCGTCGGTCAGCGAGGCGGAAATCGCCGCGGTCGTCGCCGAACGCTCCGAACTGCTGGGCGCCCTGCCGCAGTCACGGCTGCGCCTGGACGCCGTACGCTTCGTGGTCAGCGCGGACTTCCTCGCCCTGCGCTGACGCCGGCCCCGAACTTCGCAGGGCTGCTTTACCGCTCAGCGCAGCAGGCGTCGCCGCGGCTTCCACGGCAGCCGCCCGCGCCAGTACTGGATCAGCACGATGCCGCCAAGCATGCCGCCGAGGTGGGCGAAGTGGGCGACGCCCGGTTCGATGCCGGTCACGCCCATGGTCAGCTCCGCGGCCGCGTACAGGCTCACGAACAGCCACGCCGGCATCGGGATCGGCAGGAAGATCAGCATCACCTTCTCCTGCGGATACAGCATGCCGAACGCCAGCAGCAGGCCGAAGATCGCGCCCGACGCGCCCAGCGTGGGGCCGACCTGGCCCGGAAAGAACCACAGCACGGCCAGCTGCAACAGCGAGGCGGAGATCGCGCAGACGAAGTAGTAGATGGTGAAATTGCGTGCGCCGAACGTGCGCTCGATGGTGCCGCCGAACATGTACAGCGCGATCATGTTGAACGCGATGTGGGCGAGGCTGCCATGCATGAACGCGCTGGTGACGATCTGCCACACCCCGAACAGGCCCGAGCCCAGCGGCCACAGCGCGAAGTTCATCAGCAGCACCTGCCCCATCACTTTCTGCAGCAGGAACACCGCGACGTTGGCGATCAGCAGGTTGCGGGTCACGGGCGGCAGGTCAAAAGGCATCAACAGGTTCCGGAGAGTGCCTTGGCAAGGCGTGGGTGGCTTCGCTTGATGACCGCGCCGCGCCGCTTTCGTTCAGCCACGGCAGGCAGAAAAAAGCCGCCTCGCGGCGGCTCCACGGAAAACGTGTGCGGCCGCGCTCAGCCCTTGTCGGCGACCTGCGCCATCGCTTCCGGGCGCTTGGCGCCGGCGAAGCGCTTGGCCCAGTAGCCTTCCTTCAGGCTGGAGATCTCCACCGACTTGCCGGTGGCCGGCGAGTGGATGAAGCGGCCGTTCGAGATGTAGATGCCCACGTGCGAAATGGCGCGCTTGCCATGCGTACGGAAAAACACCAGGTCGCCCGGCTGCATGTCGTCCCGCTTGACCTTGAGGCCGGCCAGGAACTGCGAGGCCGAGTTGCGCGGCAGCTGCATGCCCACCGCATGCGCGAACACGTAACGCACGAAACCGCTGCAGTCGAAGCCGGTGGACGGGTCGCGACCGCCGCGGACGTAACGGGTGTCGCGCAGGCCCATCGCCACGACCAGCAACGACTTGCGCAGGTCGGTGATGTTGGCGCTGACCTTGGCAGCGGCGTCGCTCTGCCCGCTGGTGTCGGCGGCAACGGCGGCCTTCTCGACAATCATGGCGCCGGCGTCGGGAACCACGGCCTGAGCCAGCCCGGCTGTCGGATTGAAGACCGGCAACTGCCCCAGCAGCGGTGCGCTGACGCGCGCGATCGCGGCATCATCGAGCACGGAGGAAGCCGCCGTGGCGGTCTGGCCGGCAACGACGGCGAGGGGAGCAAGGGACTTCGCTTGAAGCGGAGCGGAAACCAGCAGCACGGAAAAGAGCGCGGTGGCGGCAGTCAGGTGCTTGAAGGACATGCTGGGAAAAATCCCTTGTTGTTCACAGGATTGGCCGCGCAGCAGGTGCCGACGACGTGACGATGGAGTGAACTTAACAAGAAGATGGCGTGCAGATGTTGGATTGAGGTTAACTGAACTCTGCCGTTCCGAAAAATCGGGATAGCGCGCACACTTTATGCAAGCCAATGATTTCTATTGAAATAATGGCTCAGGCGCCGGCTTCGGGCCAGTAGTGCGAGTCCGGGTAGGAGCGCTGGCCGAAGATCGCCGTGCCGATCCGCACCTCAGTCGCCCCTTCGGCGATGGCCAGTCCGAAATCACCGCTCATCCCCATGGATAACCGTGGAATATCATGACCTTGCAGCATGGAGCGGTCGCGCAGCTCGCGCAGCAGCCGGAAGCAGGTCCGTACCTCGTCAGCTTCGACGGAGTGGATGGCCAGGGTCATCAGGCCACGAACGCGCAAGCTGTCGTAGCCGCGCAAGGCGTTCAGGAAGTCGGCCAGCTGTTCAGGCGGGAGACCGTATTTGCTGGGTTCGACGGAGGTCTTCACCTGCACCAGCACGTCGATGCCGCGACCCTCGTGCTGCAGCCGCCGATCCAGTGCCTCGGCCAGTTCCAGCCGGTCCAGCGACTGCACTTCGCTGGCCAGCCGCGCCACGTCTTTCGCCTTGTTGGTCTGCAGGTGGCCGATCATCACCCAGTCGATGCCGCAGTCGGCCAGCAGCGGCGACTTGTCGCGGATCTCCTGCACCTTGTTCTCGCCGAAGCGGTGCATGCCCAGCGCCACGCCGGCCCGGATCAGCTCCGGCCCAAAGGTCTTGCTGACCGGGAGGACGTCGACCTCGGCCGGGTCGCGCCCGGCGGCACGGCAGGCCTCATCCACCCGGCTGCGGATGTCGGACCAGTTGGCGGCGAGGTGGGGATGATCCATGGGCAAGCCCGTGACGGTCGTCTCCTCCCCCCTTGGAGGGGAGAAGGAGAACGGCGCTCAGCCCCTGGCGCCCTGCGCGAAGTGCTTCGCCACCACCTCGGCCACCACCATGCTGACCTTCTTGCCGGTGGGGATGTGCAGGAACTCGTTCGGACCGTGGGCGTTGGAATGCGGCCCCAGCACGCCGGTGATCAGGAACTGCGCCTGGGGGAATTTTTCGCCCAGCATACCCATGAACGGGATACTGCCACCCTCGCCCATGTAGGTGGCCGGTGCGCCGAAGTGGTTCTGCGAGGCGTCGCTGACCGCCTGTTCCAGCCACGGCGACAGCGCCGGCGCGTTCCAGCCCGAGCCATCCTTTTCCAGGGTGAACGTGACCTTGGCGCCGTACGGCGGGTCCTTCTCCAGCAGTTGCTTGACGAACTCGCCGGCCTTGGCGCCGCTCAGCGTGGGCGGCACGCGCAGGCTCAGTTTCACCGAGGTGAACGGACGCAGCACGTTGCCGGCGCTTTCCAGCGGCGGGATGCCGCCGATGCCGGTGACCGCCAGCTGCGGACGCCAGGTGCGGTTGAGCACCAGCTCGGCCAGGTCCTTGGTGACCGGCTGCATGCCATCGACCCAGGGGAACTTGTCGTAGATGTCGTCGCCCAGCACCTCGGCCGACAGCTTGGCCTGGTCGATGCGCTGCTGCGGGATGTCGACGTACAGCTCCTTCGGCTTGATCGTGCCGGTGGCCGGATCCTCCAGCCGCGACAGCAGTTCGCGCAGGATGCGGAAGCTGGACGGCACCACGCCGGAGGCGTCACCCGAGTGCACGCCCTCTTCCAGCACCTGCACGCTGAGGTTGCCGCCGGTCATGCCGCGCAGCGAGGTGGTCAGCCACAGCTGGTCGTAATTGCCGCAGCCCGAATCCAGGCAGACCACCAGCGACGGGCTGCCGATCCGCTCGGCCAGGTGGTCGACGTAGAACGGCAGGTCGTAACTGCCCGATTCCTCGCAGGCCTCGATCATCACCACGCAGCGCGCGTGGGGGATGCCCTGCTCGTGCAGCGCCAGCAAGGCGGCCAGCGAGCCGAAGATCGCGTAGCCGTCGTCGGCGCCACCGCGGCCATACAGCTTGTCGCCCTTGATCACCGGCGTCCACGGGCCGAGGCCCTCGGCCCAGCCGGTCATCTCCGGCTGCTTGTCCAGGTGGCCGTACAGCATCACGGTGTCGTCGCCGGTGCCCGGCACTTCGATGTAGATCAGCGGCGTGCGCCCTTCCAGCCGCACCACTTCCAGCGTGGCACCCGGCAGCTGGCTCAGCTTGGAGCGCGCCCAGGTTTCCATCAGCTTCACTGCCGCATCCATGTAGCCGTGCGCCACCCAGTCCTTGTCGAACATCGGCGACTTGTTGGGAATGCGGATGTATTCCACCAGCTGCGGCACGATCTCGTCGTCCCAGAGGCCACTGACAAAACGCGAGAGGCGGGCAGTATCCATCGGTATTACTCCAGCAGGCAGACAAGTGCGCCATTGTACCAGCGCGCTTCCGTCGCACCGACAACCGGCGGGCTGCGCCCCACACGGGCGCACGACGATCACGCACGCACGGCCTGCCGCGCTTCCGACTGTGCGGGGCAGGGCGGCGGCGGGATAGTTCGCCGACGGCACACGGATGCCGTGACCACCGCTCAAGGAGAAAGCCCATGTTCAACAAACTCGTCGCTGTTGCGCTCGCGCTGACGCTCGCCCTGCCCGGCCTGCTGCTGGCGGCCACCCCGGTCAACATCAACCAGGCGGATGCGGCCACCATCGCCAAGTCGCTGGACGGCATCGGCCAGGCCAAGGCCGAGGCCATCGTGGCCTGGCGCGAGGCGCACGGCCCGTTCAAGAAGGCCGACGACCTCAAGCACGTCAAGGGCATCGGCAAGGCCACGATCGAGCGCAATCGCAGCGCAATCCAGCTGGAGGCGGGGGACACGCCCGAGGCGGTCGCCCAGGTCGACGCACCCGCCAAACCCGCGCACAAGAGCAGGAAGGCCGCGAGCGAGAAATAAGCGACCTCGGCAGGCCGGCAGTGGCGGCGCGGTCCATGGCGGGCCGCGCCGCTTGCGTTACACTCGCGCGCCCAGCTCACCGCCATCCCGGTCATGATCCTGCCGCGCTATCACATTGCCGCTTCGGCCATCCACGGCGCCGGCAACGGGCTGTTCCTCGACGAAACGGTGGCCGCGGGCAGCATCATCACCGCACCGGACGCCATCACGCAGACCTTCCGCTACGCCGACATCATGGCCTCGGCGGAGCTGCGCGCACAGTTCCACGCCAGCGCCCGCTGGTTCGAGGATCGCTACACGCTGTCGCCGGACTGGCCCGACGAGTGCTACATCAACCACAGCTTCGCACCCAACGGGCTGTGGCACCTGGGCTTCGTGTTTGCCCTGGCCGAGCTCCCGCCGGGAACCGAGATCACAGTGGACTACCGGCACCTGCTGCCGCCGGGTCAGGCCGAGGATTTTGTCGATTCGGTCACAGGTGAGACAATCACTGGATTGTCCTGGCAAGAAAGCCTCGCCAGCAGCACTCATGCACTGGCCGAACTGCTGGTTGCCGCCCACCGCTGATCGTGATGTTTGATATCCCAACCATTGAAACGGCGCGTTTGCGCCTGACTGCGCTGACCGAACGTCATTTCGACGACTACGCCTCGATGCTGGCCGACCCTGCCAGCACCCGCTGGATCGGCGACGGCCAGCCACTGGACCGCACCAATGCCTGGCGCTCGCTGGCCATGCTGCTGGGCCACTGGCAACTGCGCGGCTGCGGCATGTGGGCGCTGGAATTGAAGGCCACCGGCGAGTTCATCGGTCGCGCCGGCCTGATGTATCCCGATGGCTGGCCCGGCCTGGAAATGGGCTGGATGCTCAAGCCCGAACACCGCCACCACGGCTACGCCACCGAGGCGGGCACGGCGGTGCTGGAGTTCGCCTGGAACCAGCTGCACGCGCAGCGGGTGATCAGCCTGGTGCGCATCGGCAACGAAGCTTCAGACCGGGTCGCCGAGCGGCTGGGCGGCGAGCACATCGAAGACATGGACTTCTACGGCAGCCACAGCCACGTGTTTGCCTACTACCCGCCGCATCGCGAGCATCGCCGGGCTTACGGCTGAGCTCCGCGATCCGGCTCCGCGGGCGCGTCTGGAAAACCAGCGTCATCGGATGGCGGAGGGCGTGACCGCCCTCCGCCCCCTCATCAAAGCGCCGGCGGCAACCCGCTGGCCGAGCGCGACGAGACCAGCGAGCGGGCCACCTCGGCCAGCGCGAACAGGCGCGCCACCCGCATCCAGCCGATCACCAGCACCACCAGTTGGGCCAGCAGCACGGCCATGACCAGTCCGGCCACGCCCACCGCAGGCGTGTTCACCCGCCCGATGCCGATCGCCATGGCGATCGCGTAGCCGATCACGCTGATCAGCAGATAGCTGAGCAAGGTGCTGAGCGGACGACGCAGCAACTGCATGAAGCCGCGACCCAGGGCGCGGGTAGCCGAACGAAGCCCGCTGTCCGCGATGAACGCCGCGCGGCTGGACTCGACAATCGACTGGGCCAGCACGAACAGCACGCCGGCGACGAACAGCGCCAGGTGCGAGGCCCGGTCGGCCTGCGACTGCAGGACGGCCTTGTCGCCGACGTCGTCGGCCATGTGCATCGCCACGCCGATCAGGGCGCCCATCACCACGTAGGGCAGGATCGACCACAGCATCAGGCGGAACATGCGGCCGTATTCGACGATGCCGCACTGGAGCAGATGACTGAAGCCCAGCGTGCGACCCGCGCGGCCGGTGCCCACCACCATGCCGGTGAGGAATGGCGACAGCAGGGCGGTCAGCAACATGCCCAGCAAGGCGATGCCGCCGAACCAGTTGGACATGTTCAGTGCCGTCATGACGTCACTGAACATGCTGCCGTTGAAGCGTGTCGCCCACTCCTGCGCATGGATCGAATGATCCAGCACGCTGCTCAGCGCGCGCCAGATCGGCAGGCTGACCACCGCCGTCGGCAACAGCAGCAGCAATACCCACAGCAGCAGCAACCGCCACTGCATGGCGGCGAACGGCGCGCGCATCAGGGCGGCCGAATCCACGCGGCGTGAAATGCGTCCGGTCTTCATCACAGCGTCCCCATCAAGGCGTAGAAAGTCTGAAAGAAGGAGGCGACATCCGCACTCCAGCGGCGCGAGGCTGCGCCATCGGCCTTGATCGTCCGACTGTCATTGAGCGAATTGGCATCCAGCACGATCTTCCGGTCGGGGTCCACCGTGGCCGACACCGCCTTGACCGGCTTGGTGAAGCTGATCCGCTTCCAGCGACTGGCGTCATCCCACTTCACCGTCTCGCTGCTGTCGTCGGCGAACTTCACCAGCACCGTGCGCGGCACCGGCGCACCGGTGCGGCGCACCGTGATCGTCGACAGCCACGGATACGGACCACCATGCCTGGCGTCCTTGTGCGCCTTGTCCCAGGCCGCGCGGGCGTCGTCGATCTGCTTGTCGACGTCCTTCGCGGTCAGGGTGACGCGCTTGCCGTCGCGAATCACGGTACCGGTGCGCGGCACCTGTTCCTCGTTGTCGATCGAGATCACGCTGGCGTCGACCTTGTCGGTGCCGTAGACCTGCGAGGCGAAGATCGCATGCACCAGCTCCGGCTGGCCCGAACCCTCGGCCAGCGCATTGCGCAGGTCGGCGGCGTCGGGATGGCGGAACTTCCAGCGCTCGTAGTACAGCTTCATCGCCTTGCCCATCACCTCGTGACCGAGCAGGTTCTCCAGCGTGCGCATGGTCGCCGCGGTACGCGAATACACCGACCCGTAGCTGCTGCTGGACATGCGGTCCCACGAGTTGGAGTCGAGCGAATCGGCCGGCACGCCGATGCCGACGACGCCGGACAGCCGCTCGGCTTCGAACGGGGTCAGCCGCGGTGCAAAACCCAGCTTGCTCAGCAGCGGCGTGGTGGCCCAGATGTCCTGCTTGCGATCGACCAGCATGCGATCGTCCCAGTACTGGTTCATGCCCTCGTCGAGCATCGGCTCCTCGAATTCGTTCGAACCGAGCAGGCCCATGAAATAGCCATGACCGAACTCGTGGATGGTGACGAAATCGATCGCGTACTGGCTCAGCGTGTCGGGCGTGACCTTGTCGTAACCTTCGGCGGTGAAGAAGGTCGGGTATTCCATGCCGCCCGCCTCGCCCGCGTTGTACGGCGGCACCACGGCGGTGATCGTCCTGTACGGATACGGGCCCAGCGTGTCGGAGAAATAGGTCAGCGAATCGGTGGTGGCCTTCAGCACCGGCTGCGCGCTCGCCTCGTACTCGGGCGGGTAGATCACCTGCACGTCGACCTTGGGGCTGCCCGGTCCGGTCCAGCTGGTGCGCTGCACCTTGTAGCCCGGCGCGGCGACCCAGGCGAAGTCCTCCACATCGGTCTGCACGAAGTGGTGGGTGACCTTGTCGCCGCTCTCGACCGGCGCGCCCTGCTCCTCGCCTACCGAGCCCACGGTGTAACCCTTCGGCACGGTCAGCTTGACGTCGTAGTTGCCGTAGTCGGCATAGAACTCGCTGTGGAAATGGAACTCGTGCGCGTTCCAGCGCGGCGCCGTGGCACCGCGCTCGCCGGGCAATTCCAGCACCGCGATCTTCGGGAACCACTGGCCGACCAGATGGAAGTCACCGAACCAGCCGGTGCGCTCGACCACGCGCGGCAGCTGGTCGTGGAAGTCGATGTCCAGGCTCAGCGTGCCCTGCGCCGGCACCGCCTGCGGCAGGTCGAGCTCGACCACGGTCTTGTCGGTCTTCGGGCCGCCGTCGGGCTGCACGAAACGCCAGCTCACGTTCTGGCCACCCTGTTGCACCTTGTTCAACTCGATGTAGCCCCACTCGCCCTTCTTCAGGTCGGCGTTGCCGCGCGAGTGGCCGCTGCCGGAGAACAGGCGCCGCTCGGTGAAGAACGTGCTGCCCGGGCCTTCGAACGCGTTGAGGTACAGGTGCAGGTAGATCTTGCTGACCGGCTGGTTGCTGCGGTTGCGCCAGGTCATCGTCTGCTTCGCATCGACCGTGTGCGTGGCCGGGTCCAGCGTGGCCTGGATGGTGTAGCTCACCACCTGGTCGGACAGCGTTGCCGGATGATCGCCGCGCGGGCCACCCCACGCGTCGGGTGCGCTGGGCACCTGGAAATTCGCCGCATCCGCCGAGACGAACGGAATGTCGGCGGCGACCGCACCGGCACTGGCCGGAGCCATCACCTGGCCGGCCGGCGCGCTGGCCGTCGTGCTGGCGGACGCAGGCGTCTGCGCCATGACCGGACATGCCGCGACCGACAAGGTCACGGCACACAAATACCCCCACTTGCGTGCAATTCGCCGCATGTTTGTCACTCCCCTGGACAATCCCCACAGATTGCGCCCGTCAGGGAAACGGGGCATAGGCCATAGGTCATGCGTGGCGAGCGAAAGTTCCTGCCGGTGGTGGGATGCCGGCGCGTCAGTAGACGTCGCGCCGGTAACGGCCGTGCTGGCGCAACTGCTCGACCCGCGTCGCTCCCAGCACCTCGTTCAACACCGCGTCGACCCCGGGCGCGAGACCGTCGAGGCTGCCGCAGACGTAGATCGCCGCACCCGCCTCGACCCATGCCAGCAAGTCATCGGCCGCCTCGCGCAGTCGCTGCTGCACGTGGATGCGCTCGGCCTGGTCGCGCGACCAGGCGAAATCGGCGCGCTCGATCCAGCCCGCCGCGAGCCAGCATTCGATGTCGTCGCGATGGAGAAAATCGTGCGCCTGCTGCCGTTCGCCGAACAGCAGCCAGTTGCGCCGGTGCCCGCCGCCGATGCGCGCCTTCAGCAAGGCGCGCAGTGCCGCCAGCCCGGTGCCGTTGCCGATCAGGATCATCGGCCGCCCATCCCGCGGCGCATGGAAGTTGCTGTTGCCGCGCACACGCAAGGCGATCTCGGCACCGATCGGCGCGTGCCCGGTCAGCCAGCCCGAACCGAGCCCGAGGTAACCGCCGCGGCCGCGCATCTGGCGCACCAGCAGGTGGATCGCGCCATCGTCCGGCAGCGAGGCGATCGAATACTCGCGATGCGGCAGCCACTGCAACAATGCCGCCACCGCCTCTTCATCCAGCCCGTCGACTTCGTCCGCTTCGGGCAGGCGGCAACGGGCCAGCAGTTCGGCCAGTGGCTGCCGCTGCTTCCGGTACGACACCGGCACGCGGCCATCCAGCGACTGCGCCGACAACCATGCCGCCACCCGTTCCGCAGCATGGCAGGGGCCGATCTCGACCAGGTCACCGGCCTGCCAGCTGGCACTGCCCTGCAGCGGCTGCAATGCCAGGTGGAAACAGGGATCGCCCACGCTGCCGGGATTCAGCAGGCGGCGCTCGACCAGGCGCCAGCGCTGGTACTTCGGTGCCTGCCAGTCGGGCAGATCGTTGACGCCCGACAGCATCGACAAGTGATGCTGCCAGTGGCGCAGGCTGGCCTCGTCCTCGCTGTCCACTTCGACCGGATCGAACAAGGCCTGTGCGCCGCTGGCCTGCAACCAACGCTGCAGCTGGCGACCGAAGCCGCAGAAATCCTCGTAATCACTGTCACCCAGGGCCAGCAGGCCGTAGCGCAGGCCGGCCAGCGCCTGCGCTTGCGACATGGCCTGCCGATTGAACGCCAGCGCCATGTCGGGCGGTTCGCCATCGCCGGTGGTGCTGGCCACGAACAGCACGCGGCAGGCGCGGCGCAGGTCGTCGACGGTGACGCCGTCGATGCCGTCCAGGCGCACCGCCATGCCGGCCGCCTGCAGGCTTTGCAGGGTCTGCCGCGCCAGTTGTTCGGCGAAACCGGTCTGGCTGGCGTAGATCACGCGCACCGTGGTGTCCGCCGCCGCCTGCGGGGTGACGGCGGCGCGATCCGCCACCGCCGTTGGTCGGCCGGCCGCCATGTCCAGCATCTTCGTGGGCTTGCGCGGCGTCACCGCTTGCCGATGACGCAACCAGCCGAGCAGGCCCAGCCATGCCAGCAGCACCAGCGCGACATCGAGCCAGCGCTCGCCACCCGGGTCGCGCCAGTGCAGGTCCTCGGCATGCAGCAACAGCAGCAGCGCCGAGAGCAGGCCAAAACCGCCCAGCAGGATCGCGTTGCCGAGCAGCGTGCGCCGTGCCGTGATCGCGTCGACCGGTTTCATCGGCGCAGTTCCGCCGCGAACGCCGGCGACATCCGCTGCTCGAAACCCTGCGCAGTGCGCACGATCATCAGCACGGCCAGACCGTGTCGGCGCGCGTAGGCCATGCCGCGCTCGGCGCCGAGCACGCTGAGCGTGGTGCCCAGCGGGTCAGCCTGCATGGCGGCGTCGGCCAGCACGCTGACCGAGGCTACTTGGTGGGGCACCGGCCAGCCGTTGCGCGGATCGATGTGGTGCGAATAGAACCGTCCGTTGTCCTCGAACACGTGGCGATAGTCGCCCGAGGTGGCGATCGCGCGCTCGTCCAGTTCGATCGTGCGGACCAGTTCGTCGGCGGCGTTCACCGCGCCGGCCGCCGCATCGGGCCGCTCGATGCCGACCCGCCACGGTATGCCATCCGGCTTGCGGCCGTGCGCCTTCAGTTCGCCACCGACCTCGACCAGCCACGCCGCCGCACCGATCCGCTGCAGGTAGCGGCCGACCTGGTCCACGCCGTAACCCTTGGCCACCGCGGACAGGTCCACGCAGACCCCGCCCGGCTGCCATGCACGATGAGCGACCGGATCGAGCTTCAGCTTCCACCAGCCGACCCGCGCCTTCGCCTGCTCGATCGCCGCTGCCGTCGGCGGTCGCCGCGGCCGCTGGTCGGGGCCGAAGCCCCACAGATTCACCAGCGGTCCCACGGTCGGGTCGTACGCGCCGTCGCTGTCCTCGGCCAGCTGCAACGCATGCTGCAAGACCTCGAAGAACTCCGGCGGCAAGGCCTGCCAGCTGCCGGCCGGCGCACGATTGAAGCGTGACAGCTCCGACTGCGGCCGGTACGTGCTCATCTGGCCGTCCACGCGATCCAGTTCGGCCTGGATGCCCCGCCGCACCTGTTCCGCCGATTGCGCGGACGGCAGCACCAGTTGCACCGACCAGGTGGTGCCCATGGTCTGGCCGTCCAGACGCTGCAGCTGCGCTGCCACCGGCGCGGCGACGGTCAAGAAGATCAAACAGACGGCCAGGCGCAGCAACGACATCCGGCTTACTCGGGCAGCACTTCGAGCGTCGCCGTATACGACAGGCGGCGCTTGCTGGCGAGCTTGCTGCCGCTGTTGCCGTCCTGCGTCGCGGCGTTGATCCAGTACATCCCCGCATGCGGCCAAGTCAGCTGGAACTTGCCGTCCCTGCCGGTCTGCGCGGTGATCTCGTCCTGTGCGTTGCGGTAGCGGGTGGCGCCGGCGATCGCGCTGACCCGGAGGTCGCCGGCCGGCTTGCCGTCCAGCAGCAGCTGGAATGTGGCCGGTTCGCCGGCGACCAGGTCGGTGACGCGGGTGACCGGCACCAGCTCCAGGCCCTGCCCGGTGGGTTTCAGTGCGGTTTCGTTCGGCTTGCCGTTGCTGATGAAGGTTTCCACCCGATTGCTGGACGCCGTCACCTGCACGTTCTTCGCCGCGCTGGGGATGGCCGAGCGCAGTTCGTCGGCCTTGCCCCGCCAGCGCTTTTTCTGGCCGTCCAGCTCGTAGCTGGCAGACAGACCGCTGCTGACCAGCGCCAGCTTGTACGTGCCCTGCTGGTTCAGTTGCAGGTCGAACACGCTGCGATATTTGCCGACGGCCTCATTCGCTGGTTTGGCCGTCTGGCCGTCCGGCGCGGTGATCACCAGCTGCTCCAGCGACGCCGCGTGATGGTCGGGATGGAACAGGTCGTTCGAGATCGCCGCATCCACGGTGACCCACGGATCGGCGCCGGCGACGTTGGTGGCCGACGGCAGCAGCCACATCTTGTGCGCCTGCGCCGCCAGCGGCGCGGCGATCGCCGCGGCCAGGACGATCCATTTCAGGGTGCGCTTGTGCATGTTCACTCCGGGCAATTCGGTAACGGGATTCACGGGTTGATGTCGAGGCTGACCGCGCCGAGTTCGCTGCTGCCCCGCGCGGTCAGGTGCTGCGTGGTGGCACCAGGCCAGGTGAACGGCACACGCACCACTTCGCGCCCGCCGACTTCGCGGGCGGCCTCCACGACCAGCACGTAATCGCCGGCAGCCAGCGTGCCCAGCGGCGCCTGGCCGTCGACGAAGTTCAACTGGTGCTGCCCGGCGAGCCGGGTGGCGCCGGAGACGCCGTCCACCGGCAACGCCAGCTCGCGACCTCCGCGACGCCACCACTGGCGCAGGTCGGGCAGCCACTTGTTGCCGGCACCCTCCTTGCTGTCCTTCTGTGCGTACCAAACGGCCAGCTGGGCAGCCACGCTGCGGTCGGCGCGCTCGATCCAGATCGCGGTGTACGGCCGGTGGTATTCGGCCACCTTCTGCTCGGGAATCTGCACGGTGAGGTTCAGCTCGGCCGCGGCCAGCGGCGTGGCCAAGGCCAGGGCGAAACAGGAAAGCAGCAGTCGACGCATCGCGGAAATTCCGTTCAATGGATGAAGATCAGCGCCAGCACCACCGGCAGCACCAGGCCTAAGGTCACCAGCGGCCAGGTAGAGGTGCGCCTCGCGGCGTGGAGTTTCAGCAGGAACAAGCCGGTGATCGCGAACACCAGGCAGGCCAGCGCGAACACGTCGAGGAACCAGCTCCACGCCGCGCCCGCGTTGCGACCCTTGTGCAGGTCGTTGAGATAGGCGATCGCGCCGCGCCGGGTCAGCTCGTATTCGACGGCGCCGCTGGCGCGGTCGATGCTGAGCCAGCCGTCGCCGCCGGGGCGCGGCAGCGACAGGTAGACCTCGTCCGCCGACCACTCGGCCACGCGGCCGGCCACGTGCGCCTGCAACTGATCGTCGAGCCACGCACCCACCGCCGTCGGCAGCGCGGCCTTGCGCGCGTCATCGCCGCCGACCGCAACACGCAGCTCCGTGGGCAACACGAGGTTGCGATGAGTCACCTGCGGCGTGGCCTCGATCTGCCGCGCATGGTTCAGCGTGATCCCGGTCAGTGCGAACAGCAGCAGGCCGATCAGGCACAGCGCCGAACTGATCCAGTGCCACTGGTGCAGTTGCCGCATCCAGAACGCGCGGCGTTGCGGTGTGGCAGATTCGAGTTGTGCTGGCGACTGTCCCATCGGTGTCCGTGGCTCGCACCCCTGCCACGCCGCGGGAGTGCGGCGACAGGCAAGGGCCATTCATGCGATGCGCGGCGGCGGCGAGCCGGCCGCGCGGATGCTGCCATTAGACAGTAAACAAGAATCAATCTCAATAACTAGCGTGCGTTTTCCGGCTGGCGCGGCCTGTCAGCGGTCGTCGCGGGTCCAGATGGCGCCGTCTTCCTCGCGCACCGGGAAGCTGGCGATCGGCTCGTAGGCCGGCGGCTTGGTCACGGCGCCGGTGCGCAGATCGAAGCGGGCGCCGTGGCGCGGGCATTCCACTTCGAAGCCGAACACTTCGCCACCGGCCAGGTCACCGCCGTCGTGGGTGCAGGTGTCCTCGACCGCGTACAGCGCGCCGTCGATGTTGTACACCGCGATCGGCGTGTCGCCGTCCCACACCACCTTGTATTCACCCGGCAGGAAGTCGCTGCGGGTGCCGACTTTCACCCAGCCGTTCATGCCGCCACCTCGTCGAAGTCCTTGCGCAGCACCTCGAAGCGCAAGTCGTCGCGACGGGGAATGCCGAAGCGCTCGTCGCCATAGGGGAACGGCTGGTATTCGCCGGTGCGGCGGTAACCGCGACGGCCGTACCAGGCGATCAGTTCCTCGCGCTGCACGATCACCGTCATGCGCATCGCACGGCAGCGCCACTCCTCGCGTGCGATCCGCTCGGCCTCCGCCAGTACCTGCTTGCCCAGGCCGCTGCCCTGCCCGCCGGGGTCGACCGCGAACATGCCGAAATAGCCGGCGTCGCCCTGGCGCTCGATGTGGCAGCTGGCCTTGATCCGGCCATCGCATTCGGCGAGCAGGATGCGACTGTCGGGGCGTCCGATCAGCGCGCCGACGTCGGCCGCATCGGTGCGCCGGCCGTCGAGCAGGTGCGATTCGGTGGTCCAGCCGCGCAGGCCGGACTCGCCGCGATAGGCTGATTCGACCAGGGCCACGATGGTATCGACATCGGCACTCGATGCCTGGCGGAAAACGGGAAGCGTCTGTTCGGTCATGCGCGAATCATAGTGCGTGGCCCGGCGCCTCCACCATGATCTGCAACAGCCTGCCGCTCAGGCAGACGCGTCCGGCTTGCGCCCCGCTTCGTAGACCTTCAGATGCGCGTAGACGACGGCCAGCAACGAAGCCTCGCCGCCGACGCGCTCGGCACGTGCCAGCATGTCGCCGATCACGTGGTCGGCCTCGATCGGATGGCCGTGCTGCAGGTCGCGCAACATCGAGGCGGCCAGCGTCGATGCCGGATCGGTGAGGATGCCGCGAGCCCGTTCCAGCACGCGCTCGCCGGGCGCGTACCCTGCCCGCTCCGCCACCGCGCGGCATTCCTCCAGCAGGGCCAGCGTCGCCGCGCGACCGCCGGGAGCGGCGACGATCTCGCCGACCGCGCCGCGCAGCAGGCAGGTGATGCCGGCCAGCGTGGCGAGAAAGATCCACTTGTCCCACATCTCCTGCACCACGTTGCTGCTGGGGCGCGAGTCGAAGCCCGCGTCGGCGAAGGCCGCAGTGATGGCCTGCATCCGCGGCGAGGCGCTGCCGTCGCGCTCGCCGAAGGTGAGCCCGTGCAGCGTGTTGAGGTGCTGCACCGCGCCGTGCGCATCGAGTGTGGCGGAGATCACGCACTGGCCGCCCAGCACGTGTTCGGCGCCGAATTTCGCGTCCAGCAGGTCCAGTTGGCGCATGCCGTTGAGCAGCGGCAGGATCGCCGTCCGCGGCCCGACCGCCGGGGCGATGTCGGCCATCGCCTGTTCCAGCCCGTACGCCTTGCAGCCGAGCACGATCAGGTCGAACGGATCGCGCAGCTCGCCGGTGGTCAGCGTGGGCGGCGCCGTCAGCTCGGCGTCGCCGGTGGCGCTGCGGATCACCAGGCCGTGCTGCGCCAGCTGCCGCGCGCGGGCTTCGCGCATCAGGAAGGTCACGTCGCGTCCGTGCTGCAGCAGGCGTCCGCCGAAGTAGCCGCCGGTGGCGCCGGCACCCACGATCAGGATGCGCATGTCAGTCTCCCTTGGTCGTGCCGGCGGCGGCCGATTGCATGCGAGCGGCCTGGGCGTCCTTGTCGCTCCACAGGCCATTCATCCACGCCTTGACCCGGCCACGGAAGGCCGCGTCCTCGTCGTAGCTGCCGAGCAGGCCGGCATCAATCGCACGCTCGCGCACATGCACGCGAATGTCGTGCACGCGCCCGCCGATCAGGTCCATCATCGTGCACGGGCCTTCCGGATAGACGATGGTGACGTCGACGATCGCTTGCAGGGCCTCGCCCATCGCGTCGAGCACGAAGGCCACGCCGCCGGCCTTGGGCCGCAGCAGGTATCGATACGGCGACGACTGCGCGTCGTGCTTGGCCGGCGTGAAGCGCGTGCCCTCGGCAAAATTCATCACCGACACCGGCATGTGCCGGAATTTCTCGCAGGCCTTGCGGGTCGCCTCGCGATCCTTGCCCTGCAATTCGGGATGACGCAGCAGGGTCTGCCGCGAGTAGCGTTTCATGAAAGGGAAATCCAGCGCCCACCACGCCTGGCCCAACAGCGGCACCCAGATCAGTTCCTGCTTCAGGAAGAAGCGCATGAACGGAATGCGCCGATTGAACACCTTCTGCAACACCGGGATGTCGACCCAGCTCTGGTGGTTGCTCAGCACCAGGTAGCTCCGGTCGCGGTGCAGCCCTTCCAGCCCCTCGACCTGCCAGCGGATGCGGGTGAACACGCCGAACAGGACGTTGTTGACGCCGATCCAGCTTTCCGCGATCAGCACCAGCGCGCGCGAAAGCGGGCGGCGCACGAAGCCAAGCGGAATGACCACCTTGAGCAGCGCAAGGGTGAACAGCGGCAGCACGTGCAACAGGATATTCAGCAGGAGCAGCAGCATCGCCAGCGGGATGCGCAGCACGGAAGGCAGGAAGGCAAGCATGGGTGGACTACACAGGGAAAGCTGCCGACCATGATGCCTTGCGCGGGCCGGAAGAGCCATGCTTGCGGCCACGAAAAGCCGGCCGTTTCACATCAGCAGCTTGCGCACCTTGAGCAGGGCCACGATGAAGGCATCGACTTCCTCGCGCGTGTTGTAGAACGCCAGCGAGGCACGCAGGGTGGACGGCACGCCGAAGAACTGCATCAGCGGATGCGCGCAGTGATGCCCGGAACGCACCGCCACGCCCTGCAGGTCCAGCAAGGTGGCCAGGTCGGTCGCCTGGGTGCCGTCGATCAGGAACGAGATCACCGGTTCCTTCTCGGCCGCCTCGCCGATGATGCGCAGGCCGGGAATCTCGCGCAGGCGTTCGGTGGCGTAGGCCAGCAACTGCTGTTCCCACGCATGGATCGCTTCGAAGCCCACCGACTGGTAGTAGTCGATCGCGGCGAACAGGCCCACGAAGCCGGCGATGTTCGGCGTGCCCGCCTCGAACTTGTGCGGCGCCTCGGCGAAGGTGGTGCCGTCGAAACGCACCTCGCGGATCATCTCGCCGCCACCGAAGAACGGCGGCATCGCATCGAGATGCTCGCGCCTGGCCCACAGCGCGCCGGTGCCGGTGGGGCCGAGCATCTTGTGCCCGGTCAGCGCATAGAAGTCGCAACCCAGCGCCTGCACGTCGACCGGCCGGTGCGGTACCGCCTGCGAACCGTCCACCAGCAGCGCGATGCCTCGCTTCCTGCACTCGCGGGCGATCTCGCGCACCGGGTTGACCGTGCCCAGCACGTTGGAAACCTGGGTGACGCAGGCCAGCTTCACTTCCGGCGTCAGCATGGCGATGTACTGCTCGAGGATCAGCTCGCCGCGCTGGTCGATCGGCGCAGCCTTCACCGTGGCGCCGCTGCGCTGGGCGACCAGCTGCCACGGCACGATATTGGCGTGGTGCTCCATCACCGTGGTGAGGATCGCGTCGCCCGGCTGCAGCCGCGGCAGGGCATAACTGTAGGCCACCAGGTTGGTGGCCTGGGTGGTGCCGGAGGTAAGAACCAGCTCGTTGCGCGACGGCGCGTTGATGAAGCGCGCCAGCTTGTCGCGCGCGCCTTCGTACGCCGCGGTGGCTTCCTCGCCCAACTGGTGCACCGCGCGCGACACGTTGGCGTTGTGCTCGCGGTAGTGCTCGTTCATCGCCTCGATCACCGGCAACGGTTTCTGGCTGGTGTTCGCGTTGTCGAAATACACCAGCGGCTTGCCATGCACCGTGCGCGACAGCAGCGGGAAGTCCGCGCGGATGCGCTGGATGTCAAAGACGGTGGCGGGGCTGGCTGTGGTGTTCATTCAAGGAATCCGGTTGGCTCCCTCCCCTGCCTGCAGGGGAGGGTTGGGGTGGGGACGCTCTTTGCCGCGAGAGCACTACCCCCTCCCAGCCTCCCCCTGCAGGCAGGGGGAGGAGATAAACATCATTCCGGCAATTGTGCGATCAGCAGGCTGGCCAGGTGTTCGCGCAACCCGGGGTTCGGCAGGTCATCCAGCATGGCACGGCAGAACGCGGCGGTCAGCAGCGCGCGCGCCTCGGCCAGCGGGATGCCGCGCGAGCGCAAATAGAACAGCGAACGCTCGTCGAGCTGGCCGACCGTGGCGCCGTGAGCAGCCTGCACCTCGTCGGCGTAGATCTCCAGTTCGGGCTTGGTGTCGATCTCGGCACCCGCCGACAGCAGCAGGTTCTTGTTGCTGAGGCTGGCGTCGCTGCCGTCGGCACCGGGCGCCACCACGATGGCGCCGCGGAACACGCCACGGGCACGATCGTTGGCCACGCCGCGCCAGTTCGAGCTGGAAGCGGTGTTCAGCGCCTGGTGGCGGATCGCCAGCTGGGTGTCGATGTGCTGGCGCCCGTGCGGCATGAACACGCCGCGCGTGTGCAGCTTCGCCTCGTCACCCAGCAGTTCGACCTGCAGGTCGTGGCGCACCAGGGCGCCGCCCAGTTCGACCACGTGCAGGGTCGCTTCGCTGCGCGCCTGCAGGCGCAGGTGGCTGTGCCGGATCAGGTTCGCCGCCGACGCCGCGTTCTGCAGCATGACGTGATGCAGCTTTGCGCCCGCGCCCACGTGGATGTCGCTGACGAAGGTGGCCAGTTGCGCCTGACCGCCGTCGCCAAGGTGCTGCTCGACCAGGGTGAGCGACGCGCCCTCGCCCAGCTCGATCAGGTTGCGCGCATGCCAGGCCAGCTCCGCCTCGCCGTCCGCACCGACGAAGACCAGTTGCACCGGCGCCGCGATCGTGGCGCGGGCGGCCACGCTCAGCACCATGCCGTCGGCGGCGCTGGCGGCGTTGATCCGCGCGAAGGCATCGGCGGCACCGTGCGCCTCGGCACGGGTAGCGGATCGCGACCAGCCGAAGCGCAACGGCTCGGCGTCGTCCTTCAACACGCGCGACAGCGGCTGCAGGGTGAGCCCGTCGGGCAGCGCGTCCAGCGTCGACAGGTCGGCCCGGAACACGCCGTTGACGAAGACCAGTCGCGCGCCCTCGACGCCGGGCAGGGTAAGCAGCGAAGGATCGACGGCGCGGCCGGACGCGGCCGCGTCGCCGTGGGCGAAGCGGCGCTGGGCCAGGCCGCGCAAGGCGGTGTACTTCCACGCCTCGATCCGGGTATCGGGCAGGCCGGTGCTGGCGAACGCGTCGCGACTTTCCTGCCGCGCGGCATCCAGCCAGGCAATGCCGCTGGCCGGCAGCGGCGCGTCGAGCAGCGACTCGACCAGGGGCAAGGTGGCCGGCTGGGTCATGCCACCGCTCCGTGCCTCACGCCGGCATAGCCCTGTTCTTCCAGCCGCAGGGCCAGCGACTTGTCGCCGCTCTCGACGATGCGGCCGTCAGCCAGCACGTGCACGAAATCCGGCACCACGTAGTCGAGCAGGCGCTGGTAGTGCGTGATCATCAGGAACGCGCGCCCGGGCGAGCGCAGCGTGTTGACGCCTTGCGCCACCTGCTTCAGCGCGTCGATGTCCAGGCCCGAGTCGGTCTCGTCGAGAATCGCCAGCTGCGGCTCCAGCACCGCCATCTGGAAGATCTCGTTGCGCTTCTTCTCGCCGCCGGAGAAACCTTCGTTGACGGCACGGTGCAGCAGCTCGTCGGAGATCTGCATCACCTTCAGCTTCTCGCGCACCAGCTTGAGGAAGGCCATCGAATCGAGTTCCTTCTCGCCGCGCTGCTTGCGCTGCGCATTGAGTGCCGCGCGCAGGAAATAGGTGTTGTTGACGCCGGGAATCTCCACCGGGTACTGGAACGCCAGGAACACGCCGGCCGCCGCCCGCGCTTCCGGTTCCAGCGCCAGCAGGTCGATGCCGTTGTAGCTCACCGTGCCCGCCGTCACCTCGTAGCCGTCGCGGCCGGACAGCACATTGCCCAGGGTGGACTTGCCTGCGCCGTTCGGCCCCATGATCGCGTGCACCTCGCCCGCGTTCACGGTGAGGCTGAGCCCCTTGAGGATTTCCTTGCCCTCGACGCGGGCGTGCAGGTTTTCGATTTTCAGCATGGTTTTGAGCCGGGAATGGGGAATGGGGAATGGGGAATAGAAAAAAGCAGGCGACGCGGCAGTCTGGAAGGGAGCGGGAACGGGGCTTTTACTATTCCCCATTCCCTACTCCCGATTCCCTGCTCTAACCCACCGCACCTTCCAGCGACACCTCAAGCAGCTTCTTCGCCTCCACCGCGAACTCCATCGGCAGTTCACGGAAGACCTGCTTGCAGAAGCCGTCGACGATCATCGACACGGCGTCTTCCTCGGCGATGCCGCGACTGCGGCAGTAGAACATCTGCTCGTCGGAGATCTTCGAGGTGGTCGCCTCGTGCTCGACGATGGCGCTGGGATTCTTCACTTCCATGTACGGGAAGGTGTGCGCACCGCACTGCTTGCCGATCAGCAGGCTGTCGCACTGGGTGTAGTTGCGCGCGCCCTCGGCGCCCTTCTCCATCTTCACCAGGCCGCGGTAGCTGTTGGAACTCCTGCCGGCGCTGATGCCCTTGGAGACGATCTTGGACTTGGTGTGCTTGCCGAGGTGGATCATCTTGGTGCCGGTGTCGGCCTGCTGGAAGTGATGGGTCAGCGCGACGGAGTAGAACTCGCCCACCGAACGATCGCCGCGCAGCACCACGGACGGGTATTTCCAGGTGATCGCCGAACCGGTTTCGACCTGGGTCCAGCTGATCTTCGAATCGTCGCCGCGGCAGTCGCCGCGCTTGGTCACGAAGTTGTAGATGCCGCCCACGCCGTTCTCGTCGCCGGGGTACCAGTTCTGCACGGTGGAATACTTGATCTGCGCCTTCTCCAGCGCCACCAGCTCGACCACCGCCGCGTGCAGCTGGTTCTCGTCGCGCTTCGGTGCGGTGCAGCCTTCGAGGTAGGACACGTGGGCGCCCTCCTCGGCCACGATCAGGGTGCGCTCGAACTGGCCGGTGTTCTGCGCGTTGATGCGGAAATACGTGCTCAGTTCCATCGGGCAGCGCACGCCTTTCGGAATGAACACGAAGCTGCCGTCGGAGAACACCGCCGAGTTCAGCGCCGCGAAGAAGTTGTCGCCGGTGGGCACCACGCTGCCCAGGTATTTCTGCACGATCCCGGGATACTCGCGGATCGCCTCGCTCATCGAGCAGAACAGCACGCCGGCGTCGGCCAGCTGCTTGCGGAAGGTGGTGCCGACCGAGACCGAGTCGAACACCGCATCCACCGCCACGCCGGCCAGCGCGGCGCGCTCGTGCAGCGGAATGCCCAGCTTCTCGTAGGTTTCCAGCAGGGCCGGGTCGACTTCGTCCAGCGACTTGGGCTGCTTCTTGGGCGCGGCGTAGTAGCTGATCGCCTGGTAGTCGATCGGATCGATGTTGAGCTTGGCCCAGTCGGGCTTGGGCATGGTCAGCCAATGGCGAAAGGCGTCCAGCCGCCAGTTCGTCATCCACTCCGGTTCGCCCTTGACCGCCGAGATCGCGCGCACGGTGTCTTCGTCCAGGCCAGGCGGCAGGCCGGTCATCTCGATCTGGGTGACGAAGCCGGCGCTGTAGCTGCGGCCTAGTGCCTCGGCAACGGCGGCGTTGTCGCGCAACGCGGTGGCGGTGCTGCTCTGCTCGTTCATGATCTCGTTCATTCGGTGGTGACCCGGCGGGATTTGGCCGGCATCGCGATGTCGCTGATGGCCACGGAGGCGATCCGTCGCGACGGCCGCGGCGGTTGCGGCTTCAGCATGTCGGCCAGGCTGACCGCGCGCAGCGCGTTGTCCAGCACGTTGTTGACCAGTTGCCAGCTGCCGCGCACGCCGCACTGCGCCTCGCGATCGCACTGGCCTTCGGCCATGCTGCATTCGGTCATGCCGATCGGGCCTTCGATCGCCTCGACGATCTCGACCAGCGAAATGTCGGCAGCCGCGCGCGCCAGCCGGTAGCCGCCATTGACGCCGCGGAACGATTCGACCAGCGCGGCGTGGCCCAGCGCCTTCAGCAACTTGCTCACGGTGGGCAGCTCCAGCCGCGTCTCGTCGGCGATCTGCACCGCGCTCAGCACCTCGGTCGGGTGCGCAGCGATGCAGGTCATCACCACGGTGGCGTAATCGGTCAGTCGGCTGACGCGGAGCATGGGGCGCTCGGAACGGGCTTGAATCAGGACTGAAATGGTACTGATTAGAGCCCTCGCGGTCAATAAAGCCCCGCCGCCTCGTCACGACGGCAGCGGATCGCTAAGCTGGAATTCTCCCGTAGCCCAGCGTTGCCATGACCCCGATCGCCGACCGCGCCACCATCCGCCTTGCCTGGACCCGAAGCATCCTCGACGATGCCTCGCTGACCCTCGAATCCGCCTCGGCCGACGCCAGCTTCCGCAGCTACTGGCGCACCCGGCATGCCGGCCAGAGCTGGATCGTGATGGACTCGCCGCCGGCGCAGGAGGACCCGCGCCCGTGGCTGGAAATCGGCGCGCGCCTGTCCGCCGCCGGGCTGCACGTGCCACAGGTGCGGGCGCACGATCTCGAACAGGGCCTGCTGTTGATCGAGGATCTCGGCTCGCGGCTCTACCTGCCCGCGTTGAACGAGGGCACGGTGGACGCGCTGTACGGCGACGCGCTGGAAGCTTTGCTGCGCATGCAGCGCGAGGCGGACACGAACGGCCTGCCTGCGTACGACCATGCCTTCCTGCAACGCGAACTGGAGATCATGCCGGAGTGGTTCCTGCGCCGGCACCTCGGCTGCACGCCCGAATGCGAGGAATGGGACGTGCTGGAATCGGCCTTCACCGTGCTGCTGAAAAGCGCCCTGGAACAGCCGCGCTGCTTCGTGCATCGCGACTACCACAGCCGCAACCTACTGATCACCGCGCACGACAACCCGGGCATCATCGACTTCCAGGGCGCGCTGCACGGGCCGATCACCTACGACCTCGCCTCGCTGCTGCGCGACTGCTACATCGTGTGGGATCGCGCCCGGGTCGAGGCCTGGGCCGAAGGCCATCGCCTGCGTCTGCTCGGCGCCGGCCTGATCGAACCGGCGGTCAGTCGCGAACGCTTTTTGCGCTGGTTCGACCTGATCGGCCTGCAGCGGCACATCAAGGTGCTGGGCATCTTCTGCCGGTTGTACTACCGCGACGGCAAGTCCGGCTATCTCGACGACCTGCCCCGCGTGTACGACTACGTGATCGAGGTGGCGGCGCGTTACCCCGAGCTGGCCGACTTCGTGGCCTTCCTGCAACGCCAGGTGGGCACACGCGACCTGCGCCAGGCGGCAGCGGCATGAGGCACGCGCTGATCTTTGCCGCCGGCCTCGGCGAGCGCATGCGCCCGTTGACCGATCACACGCCCAAGCCGCTGCTCCGCGTCGGCGGCAAGCCGCTGATCGTGCGGCATCTGGAGAAGCTCGCCGCCGCCGGCGTGAACTACGTGGTGATCAACACCTCGCATCTCGCCGAACAGTTTCCCGAAGCATTGGGCGACGGCTCGCGCTGGGGCCTGCGCATCCGTTACGCCTACGAAGGGCCGATACCGCTGGAAACCGGTGGCGGCATGCTGAACGCGCTGCCGCTGCTGGGCAGCGAGCCGTTCCTGGTGGTGAGCGGCGACGTGTGGTGCGACGCCGACTTCGGCCGGCTGCCCGCCGAGCCTCGCGGCCTTGTGCATCTGCTGTTGACCGACAACCCCGCCCATCATCCCGGCGGCGATTTCCGGCTGGACGCGATGGGACAGGTCCACGGCGACGGCGAACCCCGGCTGACCTACAGCGGCATCGGCGTGTTCCGCCGCGAGTTGCTGGACGACTGGGCCGGGGCGGTCGGTGCCGCAGCGGGCGCCGACGCGAAGCCGCCACGGTTCAAGCTGCGGCCGCTGCTGGAGGCGGCGATGGCGCGGGGGCAGATCGGCGGTACGCACCATCGGGGCGCGTGGACCGATGTGGGTACGCCGCAGCGGCTGGCGGAGCTGGAGGACGGGTTACGGGGGTAAGGTGAGGCGCGTCTCATGCAAAAAAAACGGCCCGGATTGCACCGGGCCGTTTTCGTTCGGCTGCCCTGCGGGCACGTGAAGAAAGCGGATCTCGCTTCGACTGGGAGCTACCCCATCTGCCCTGCGGGCATCTTCCCCTGCATGCAGGGGAAGACCACTTGGAATCGCTCGCAACGCGAGCGATGGTTGCTTCAGGGGCGCCGCGCCAGCTCGGGGTTTTCCTTGGTCACCGGCATCAGGTCCTTCTTCGACACGCCCAGCCACAGCAGGATCGGGCTGGCGACGAAGATCGAGGACAGCGTGCCGACCACGATGCCGATCAGCATGGTGACGGCGAAGCCATGCACCGCGGTGCCACCGAAGAAGTACAGCGCACCCATGGTGATGCCGGTGAACAGCGAGGTGATGATGGTGCGCGACAGCGTGTTGTTGATCGAGCGGTTGAGGATTTCCTCCGGCTCGGCCTTGCGCGCCAGGCGGAACAACTCGCGGATGCGGTCGAACACCACCACCTTGTCGTTGATCGAGTAGCCGATCACCGCCAGCACCGAGGCCAGCACGGTCATGTCGAACTCGCGCTGGACCAGCGCCAGGATGCCCAGGGTGACCAGGGTGTCATGGACTTCGGTGGCCACCGCCGCAATCGCGAAGCGACGCTCGAAGCGGATCCACAGGTAGGCCATGATGCCGAGGATCACGAACACGGCGGCCACCGTACCGTCGCTGCGCAATTCCTGGCCGACCTGGGCGCTGACGTAGTCGCGGCTCTTCAGCTTCGCGTCCGGGCGGGCCACGTGCAGCACCTTGACCACGTCGGCGGCGATCTTGTCGAGGTTGAACTTGCCGGCGGCATCGACGGCGCCGGGATCGTCCTTGGGCTGCAGGCGGATCGACACCTCACGGGTACCGCCCAGGCTCTGCACCATCGCATTGTGGATGCCGCCCTTCTCCAGCGCGCCACGCACATCGGCGATTTCCACCGACTTTTCGTAGTCGACGACCATCGACACGCCACCGGTGAAGTCCAGGCCGTAGTTGAGACCCTTGAACGCGATCAGGCCAATCGAGGCCACCATCAGGAAGATGGCGATGGCCACGGTGTACTTGCGCATCCCCAGGAAGTGGATATTGCTGTCGTGATTGAAAATTTCCATGGGGATTCCTTAGACCGACAGCGTCTTGAGCTTGCGATGGCCGTGGATCGCCGCGGTGAACGCGTGCGTCAACGTCACCGAGGTGAACAGCGAAGTCAGGATGCCGATCAGCAGGGTCACGCCGAAGCCCTTGATCGCACCGGTACCCATCGTGGTCAGTGCCAGCGCCGCGATCAGGTGGGTGACGTTCGCATCCAGAATGGTCGACCAGGCCTTCTCGTAACCGGCGCGGATCGAGGCGTGCGGGCTGGAGCCGTTGCGCAGCTCCTCACGCACGCGTTCGCAGATCAGCACGTTCGCATCGATCGCCATGCCCAGGGTCAGCACGATGCCGGCCACGCCGGGCATGGTCAGGGTGACGCCGATCAGCGACATCACAGCCACCAGGATCACCAGGTTGAAGAACAACGCGATGTCTGCGACCAGGCCGAACAGCTTGTAGTAGATCGCCGCGGCCAGCAGCACCAGCGCCAGGCCCAGCAGCACCGCCTTGAAGCCCTTGTCGATGTTGTCCTGGCCGAGGCTGGCGCCGATGACGCCCTCCTCGACGATGTCCATCGGTGCGGCCAGCGCGCCGCCCTTGAGCAGCAGGGCCAGGTCGGATGCCTCTTTCGGGCTGCCCAGGCCGCTGGTCTGGAACTGCTTGCTGAAGGCGCCCTGGATGGTCGCATCGTTGATCACCGTCTCGGTGATCTTGGGCACGCGCACTTCCTTGCCGTCGACGACCTTGGTCTCGTAGACCTGCTCCACGTACACCACCGCCATCGGCTTGCCGACGTTGGCGTTGGTGAAGTCGCCCATCTTGCGGGCGCCGGCGGCGTTCAGGGTCACGTCGACCTTCGGCGTGCCGCTGTTCTGGTCGATGCCGGAAGAGGCGTCGATCAGCTGGTTGCCGGTCACGATGATCTGCTTGCTGACCAGCACCGGCCGGTTGTCGCCGCGCATGTAATACAGGTTGGCATCCGGCGGGATGTTGCCGGTGCGCGCTGCTTCCACCGCACGCGCATCGCCGGGCTGGCCGATGCCGGGGCGGTACTGCAGGGTGGCCACCGCGCCGATCAGTTTCTTCGCTTCGGTCGGGTCCTGCACGCCGGCCAGTTCGACCACGATGCGGCTTTCGCCCTGCTGCTGGATCAGCGGCTCGGACACGCCCAGCGCGTTGATGCGGTTGCGCAGCGTGCCCAGGTTCTGGGTGATCGCACCGCGGGCCAGTTCGCGCAACTTTTCCGGCTTGACCGTCACCTTCAGCATGAAGCGGTCGCCGGTGCTGGCGCCGTCGGACACGTTGAGGTCGGTGTATTCGTTGGCGATCGCGTCGGACGCGGTCTTGCGGTCGTCGGCCGAGCGCAGAATCACCGAGATGCCCTGGCCATTGACCGCGCTGCGGGTGACCGACTCGTAGCGGATGTTCTTCTGGCGCAACAGGCTGCGCACGTCATCGGCGTAGCTGTTTTCCTGCTTCTCGATGACATCCTTCTGGTCGACCTGCATCAGGAAGTGCACGCCACCCTGCAAGTCCAGGCCCAGCGGCATCGAGCGGGCGCCGATCACGCCCAGCCAGTGCGGCACGTTGGACTGCAGCTTGAACGCGACCGTGTAGCCGTCGCCCACCAGCGCCTTGATCTCGTCGGAGCCGGTCTTCTGCACGTCGGAGTTGGCGAACGTCACCAGCAGGTGGTCGCCTTCCACGAAGACCTCGTTCACGGCGATCTTCTTCGCCCTCAGCCCGGCTTCCACCTTCTGCTGGAAGGCGGTGTTGATCGGCGGCGCATCGCGGTTCGCGGTGACCTGTACCGCCGGCACCGGCGGGAAGGCGTTCGGCAGCGCGTAGATCACGCCGCACAACATCACCAGCGCGACCAGCGCGTACTTCCAGCGAGGAAAATCACTCATGCCTTGCATCCATCAAAGCCGCGGCACCAGGCCGCGGCGGTAGCAACAATCGGGAATGGCCACGTTGCAAGTCGCCGCCCAGGCCCCCTGGCGGCGTCCGGTACTTCTTCAGACGGATTTCAGCGAGCCCTTGGGCAACACCTGCTGCACCGCGCCCTTCTGCACCTTCACCTTGACGTTGCTGGCGATCTCGACGGTGATGAAGGTCTCGCCCACTTCGTCCACCCGTCCGGCGATGCCGCCGTTGGTGACCACTTCGTCGCCCTTGGCCAGGCCCGCGATCAGTGCACGATGCTCCTTCTGCCGCTTCGCCTGCGGACGGATCATCATGAAATACATCAGGCCGAACAGCACCACCATCATGATGATCATGGACATGCCGCCGCCGGCGGGCTGCGGAGCCGCGGCCTGGGCCAGCACGGGGGAGATCGGAAAACTCATGGGTTTGTCTCGCAAGTCTGGGCGTTGTCGAGGTTTTCGACAGAACGCCTGGGAAAAGATTCCCGATTATGCCATGCACCCCCGGAGCGTGCACGGCAGCGGCCGCGAGGGGTCCTTCAAGGGGTCAGGGTCACTTTTCGCCTGCGAAAAGCGACCCTGACCCCGCCCCGGCTACCCGGCGACGGGCGTAGAACTCCGCCACGAACGCTTCCAGGGCCTGTCCGGCGATCGCCTCGCGCAGCCCGGCCATCAGCCGCTGGTAATAGCGCAGGTTGTGCATGGTGGCCAGCTGGCTGCCGAGGATCTCGTTGCAGCGGTCAAGATGGCGCAGGTAGGCACGGCTGAAACCGTTGCTGCAGCTGTAGCAGTCGCAGCCTTCCTCGATCACCTCCGTGTCGGTGGCGTACTTGGCGTTGCGGATGCGCAGCGTGCCCTCGGCGGTGAACAGGAAGCCGTTGCGGGCGTTGCGGGTGGGCATCACGCAATCGAACATGTCGATGCCGCGGCGCACCGCCTCGACGATGTCCTCGGGCCGGCCCACGCCCATCAGGTATCGCGGCTTGTCCACCGGCAGCAGCGGCACGGTGAAGTCCAGCGCGTGGTTGCGTTCGGCCTCCGGCTCGCCCACCGCCAGGCCGCCGACCGCGTAGCCGTCGAAGCCGATGTCGATCAGGCCCGCGGCCGAACGCCGGCGCAGGTTCTCGTAGACGCTGCCCTGCACGATGCCGAACAGCGAGTTGGGGTTCTTCAAATCGTCGAAGGCGCGGCGCGAACGCGCGGCCCAGCGCAGCGACAGCTCCATCGAGTCGGACGCCACCTTCTCGGTGGCCGGATACGGCGTGCACTCGTCGAAGATCATCGCGATGTCCGAATCCAGGGTCTTCTGGATCTGCATCGACACTTCCGGCGACAGGAACACCTTCGAACCGTCGACCGGCGAGGCGAATGTCACGCCCTCCTCGGTGATCTTGCGCTTGTGCGCCAGCGAGAACACCTGGAAGCCGCCGGAGTCGGTGAGGATCGGCTTGTCCCAGCCGATGAAGCGGTGCAGCCCGCCGAACTTCTCGACGATCTCCAGCCCGGGCCGCAGGAACAGGTGGAACGTGTTGCCCAGGATGATCTCGGCGCCGGTCTCGGTGACGTCGCGCGGGGTCATCGCCTTGACCGAACCGTAGGTGCCCACCGGCATGAAGGCCGGTGTCTCGATGGTGCCACGGGCGAAAGTCAGGCGGCCGCGGCGGGCGGCGCCGTCAGTGGCGTGAACGTTGAACTGAAGGGAGGTCATCCAGCCATTATCGGCCTTGAAGGGGTCGGAGTCATTTTTTCGCGAGCGAAAAAATGACTCCGACCCCGCCTAGACGCCGCGCGGCAGGATCAGCATCGAATCGCCATACGAGAAGAACCGGTACCGCTGCTCCACCGCGTGGCGATACGCGTCGAGCATGTACTCGCGCCCGGCCAGCGCCGAGACCAGCATCAGCAGGGTCGACTGCGGCAGGTGGAAGTTGGTGAGCAGGCCGTCGATGCTGCTGAAGCGGTAGCCGGGGAAGATGAAGATCTGCGTCTCGCCGGCGAACGGATGCAGTTCGCCGTCCTTGCTGGCGCTTTCCAGCGCGCGCACCACGGTGGTGCCCACCGCGATCACCCGCCCGCCGTTCGCGCGGGTGCGGCGGATCTGGCCGATCAGGTGCGCCCCGACGTTGAGCCACTCGGTATGCATGTGATGGTCTTTCAGATCATCCGCACGCACCGGCTGGAACGTGCCCGCGCCCACGTGCAGGGTGACGTAACCGAACTCGACGCCCCGCTCGCGCAGCCGGGCCAGGGTCGCCTCGTCGAAGTGCAGGCCCGCGGTCGGCGCCGCCACCGCGCCGGGTTCGCGGGCGAACACGGTCTGGTAGCGCTCCATGTCGCTGGCGTCCGCGTGGCGCTCGATGTACGGGGGCAGCGGCATCTCGCCCAGTTTCAGCAGCAATTTTTCCAGCGGTTCCGGTGCCTCGAAACGCAGCCGGAAGAAGCCCTCCTCGCGACCCAGCACCACCGCGTGACTGCCGTCGGCCAGCTCGATCCGGCCGCCCTCCTTCGGCTTCTTGCTGACGCCGAGCTGGGCGATGGCCTCGTGCGCGCCGGTGACGCGTTCCAGCATGATCTCCACCGCGCCGCCGGTGTCCTTGCGCCCGTACAGCCGCGCCGGAATCACGCGGGTGTCGTTGAACACCAGCAGGTCGCCGGGCCGCAGGAAGTCCGGCAGTTCGCGGAACATGCGGTCTTGCCGCGACTGCGCCGCCACGTCGAGCAGCAGCATCCGGCTGGCCGAGCGCTCGGGCAGCGGGGCTTGGGCGATCAGCTCGGGCGGCAGCTCAAAATCGAAATCGGACTTCTTCAAGGCAGGTGTGGCCGGCATCGGGAAACGGAGCATTATCCCGCAGCGGACGCGCCGGGGCACGCCTGCAAAAAAAGCGCCGCTCCTCGCGGAGCGGCGCCCAGGCTCATCCCTTCACGCACAGCACCTGGCGCAGCGTGTGCACCACCTCGACCAGGTCGGTCTGCGCGGCCATCACCGCGTCGATCGACTTGTACGCCGCCGGCGACTCGTCGATCACTGCCGCGTCCTTGCGGCATTCGACGTGGGCGGTGGCTTCCCGATGCTGGGCCAGGGTGATCTGCTGGCGCGCCGCGGTACGGCTCATCACCCGGCCCGCGCCGTGGCTGCAGCTGTGGAAGCTGTCCGGGTCGCCCTTGCCGCGCACGATGTAGCTGCACGTGCCCATGCTGCCCGGGATGATGCCGAGCTCGCCGGCGCGGGCGCTCACCGCGCCCTTGCGGGTCACCAGCAGTTCCTCGCCACCGTGCGTCTCCTTCTGCACGTAGTTGTGGTGGCAGTTCACCGCCATCTGTTCCAGCTGGAACTTCGGCAGCCGGTGGCGCATCTCGGCCAGCACCCGCGCCATCATCGCCTCGCGGTTGGCCCGGGCGTAATCCTGCGCCCAGGACACTGCTTCGACGTAGTCGTCGAACAGCGGCTCACCTTCCATGAAGAACGCGAGGTCCTTGTCCGGCAGGTCGAAGCCCAGCACGCGCTGCGCCAGCTCCTCGCGCGCCCGCTGGATGAAGTAGCTGCCGATCAGGTTGCCGGTGCCGCGCGAACCGGAGTGCAGCATCACCCACACCGCGCCCGATTCGTCCAGGCAGACCTCGATGAAGTGGTTGCCGCCGCCAAGCGTGCCGAGTTGCCGGTCGACCTTGTCGGTGCGGATCTTGCGGTGCTTCGCCTTGATCGCCTCCAGCCGCTCGGCCAGCCGGGATTCGACCAGCATCGTGTGGATGCCGTCCGACGGCTTGCCATGCTCGCCGCCACGGCCGTTGCCGACCGGCACGCCGCGCTCGATGCTGGAACGCAGCTGGGCCAGGTTGTCCGGCAGGTCGCTGGCGCGCAGCGTGGTCCGCACCGCGGCCATGCCGCAGCCGATGTCCACGCCGACTGCGGCCGGGATGATCGCGCCCCGGGTCGGCACCACCGAACCCACCGTGGCGCCCTTGCCCAGATGCACGTCCGGCATCACCGCGACCCACGGACCGACGAACGGCAGCGTGGCGATGTCGCGCAGTTGCTGCTTCGCCGAATCTTCCAGCGGCACGCCGTGCACCCAGCCCTTGATCGGCGTGGCGCTGCCTTCGGCATGCAGCAGTTCGTATTGTTGGTTGCTCATCACATCTTTCCTTGAATGGATCGTGGCGAGCGCATCCGTGCGCGCGCCACGAGGTTACTGCCTGAGGCTGACCAGCTGGTTCAGCACGCCGTCCAGGCCGCCGAACACGGTCAGCTTGTCGATCTTCTCGGTGACCTTTTCCAAGGCCTCCAGCTCCTTCAGACGCATCAGCACCGGACTTTCCTCGATCAGCCGCGCGGTGTTGAGCAGCGAACGCGTGGCGTTCGCCTCCTCGCGCCGGCGGATCACGTTGGCCTGGGCCGCCTTTTCCGCCTGCACCACGCTGTTGAGGATGTCCTTCATCTCGCCCGGCAGGATCACGTCCTTGACGCCCACGCCGAGCACCTCGATGCCCAGCTCGACGACACGGCCGCGCACGTAGGCGAAGATGTCCGCATCCAGCGAAGCCTTGTCGCCCAGCAGCTCGTCCAGCGTCTTGCCGGACACCGCCTTGCGCAAGCCGTATTGCAGCTCGCGATAGAGGTAGTCGCCGTACTTGGCCACCTTCGTACGCGCGGCGACCGGATCGGTCACGCGCAGGCTGGCGGCCAGGTTCACCCGCAGGCTCACCTTGTCGCGGGTCAGCAGTTCCTGGCCCGACACTTCCAGCGACTGCACGCGCAGCTCGATCACCTCCGCCGCCACGTTCTTCCGGAAATTCCAGAACGCCCAGGCACCCGGCGCCAGCGTGCGCACCAGCTTGTTGTCGACTAACAGCAGGCCCGTCGATTCCACCGGCACATCCACCGTCACCGCCACCTTGCCGAGTACGCCCAGCTGACGCAGACGGCTGGCCACGTGCGCATCGATCTCCAGCGTTTCCACCAGCGAGACCGCCTGCACCTCGACCGGCACGATGCCCTTCCAGTACAGCTTGCGCGTACCCGGCGCCAGCACGTCTTCCAGCTTGCCGTTCTTCAGCACCAGACCGACCTGGTCGGTGCCGATGTCGGCCACCAGGAAGCACTCGGCCAGCGGGCCGTCCATCTGCGCCATCAACACCTCGGCATCGCTGCCGGCGTATTCCGGGCGGGTGAGGCTGTGCACCGTCACGGCGATGCGCTTGCGCGGGTCGAACAGGCGATGGACGCCCGGCGACAGCACACGCTCGAAACGACGGTTGCGATACAGCAGACCGCGCTCGCCGTCGCCGATCACGATTTGCTTGAGCCAGAACATGGCGATACTCCTTGTCGATATTCCTTGTTTCGATCCGTATTGAATGAATCACCGGCCGCCGGATCGATACGGGCCGTGATTTACTTCGGGGTGCAATCACCCCTCCCTTCCGGGATAAACACGCGATTATCTTCAATAACCGCAAGCTTTATTGAAAAAGGCGGAAACGCCTCTTGACGACTGATCCAGCGAAGCCCGCACGCTTCGGAAGAGAGTCGGTCATCGGCTGATCACGGCGATGCCTTGCCGCGATGTCGTTCGACGACCGACCGTCCCGCCTTCAGGGGGCCGGCCCGGCTCGATCCTCGCTGCGTCATTCGATCCGCCCTCATCCCTGACGGGCGTGCCGCGTTCCACACGAGGCGTTTCCTGGTCGGAACTTTCGTTCCTGGTGTCATGACGTGACAGGTCATGGTTTTGGAGCGGGAGTCGAACCCGCGACACTCGGTTTATGAGACCGATGCTCTACCCATCTGAGCTATCCAGTGGCTGACGTGCCGGATTCGAACCGGCGACCTGCAGCTTTCGCTGCCGCTCTACCACTGAGCCAACGTCATCGCGGAACATCTCCCCGCAGGCCCCGGCATACGCTGCCGGCAGAGCCGCGCGCACCGGGCGGGTCTTGGGAACCCGCGCCGCTGAAAGCCCTTGTGGCTGATGTTCCGTATGCCCGGCTGTCGCCAACCGGGCATTCGTGCGGGTCGTGAAAACCCTGTTCGTGTGGAATCCGATCCGCACACAGCCCGCGCCGAAGCATCGGGACGCAGCGCACATGCGCCGGTCTGCAGCCGTGCCCCTGCCTCGGCTGCACGAGCCGGATGCTTCAGGGCGTAGCGAATTCCTGCAAGGTGGTTCGATGCATGCGCATCCCCGGGCGAACGCCAAAAACAAAACGCCCCCGGGTATGGCGACCCGAGGGCGTTCGCGTGGCCTCGGGAGATCGGGGTGACCGATCTCCGCAAAGGGATCAGTCGATTATTGGAAAGCGGTTGCCAGGTCGTGCCTTTCATCGCGCGCAAACAGACCCGCGTCGCGGTAGTCGCGCGACATGCATGGCTTGTTTGTGGGAACGAGACGGAATGACATGGAAAGTTTCTTCATCGGATTATCGCCGGATGGCGAAGGACGCGAACAATACGCGGATTATTTTTGGAGTGCAAGCGATTTTGTCGAATACCCGAATATTCCTATAACCAGCCTTTCTGCCGTGCCAGTCGATAAGCCTCGATGCGATTGGCCACGCCGAGTTTGCCGATCGCCTCGGAAAGATAATTGCGCACGGTGCCATGCGACAGATTCAATTGCGCGGCGATGTCGCCGGCCGATTGCCCTTCACCGGCCAGGCGCAATACCTGGCGCTCGCGATCGTTCAGCGGATCGGCTTCCGACCACGCCTCCAATGCCAGTTGCGGGTCGATCGCGCGACCGCCGCGATGCACGGTGCGCAGTGCTTCAGCCAGGTTCTCGGCCGGCGCATCCTTCAGCAGATAACCGGACACGCCGGCGTCCAGCGCGCGGCGCAGGAAACCGGGACGGGCGAAGGTGGTGACGATGACCACCTTGATCGGCAACTCCTGCCGCTGGATGCGCTGGGCCAGCTCCAGCCCGGTCAGCCCGGGCATCTCGATGTCGGTGACCAGCACGTCGGGCTTGTGCTTCTGGATGTCGCGCCACGCCGCCTCGCCGTCCGCCGCCGAACCGAGCACGTCGATATCCGATTCCAGGTTGAGCAGGGCCGAAAGCGCGCCGCGCACCATCGCCTGGTCTTCGGCCAGCAACACACGAATCATGGGTTTGCCTGTCTGTACGAAAGGGAAAACCGGCGCGGTGGCCGATCAGGCCGCAGGATAACCGGAGCTGGTCTGCGCCGGCGTGGCTGCCGGTGTCGCGCGCGCCGGCTCGACCAGGCGCAGCACGGGCACCGGCACGACCACCCGCAACTGCGTGCCGCCGCCGAGCGGCGATTGCACCTCCAGGGTTCCACCCAGGGCGCGCACGCGCTCGCGCATGCCGCTGATGCCGTTGCCATCGGCGGCGATGCCACCGCGACCGTTGTCGCTGACCTGCAGGCAGACGGCCGCGTGTTCGCGGCGCAGCTCGATCTGCACGCAGCTGGCTGCCGCATGCCGGGCAATATTGGTCACCGCCTCGCGCAGCACCAGCGAAAGGCCGCGCTCGATCTCGGCCGGCATGTCGATCGACGGGGCGTTGTATTCCAGGTGCACGCGCGACGATTCCAGCAGCAGTCGCGCCGAGGCGAGTTCCGCCGCCAGGTCGGTGGCGCGGATGCCGGTGACGGCGCTGCGCACTTCGGCCAATGCATGCCGAGCAACTTTTTCGGCCTCTTCCACTTCACGCTTCGCTGCCTCGACGTCGCGGTCGAACAGCTTGCGCGACAACTCCAGCTTCAGCGTGATCAACGAGAGCGTGTGGCCCAGCAGGTCGTGCAGGTCGCGACCGATCCGCTCGCGCTCCGCGGTGGCCGCAAGCCGGCGCACCTCGTCATGGGAAAGACTGAGCGCGGCATCCTTTTCCTGGTGGAGCTGCTCGACGGTGACGATGATGCAGATCACGAACACGGTGACCGGCATGATCACCAGCAGAACGGTCGGGAAGCCGATCCACCATGCCAGCGCGACATAGATGATGTTGACCGCCACCACCTGCAGCACGTAGTTGCGGAACCGGCGCCGGTCGCAGTGGCTGAGCATCACGCAGGCGTAGACGAAGTAGCTCAGGCCGCTGGGATACCAGCGCATCAGGGCGAAGCACAGGACCGCCATGGCCCAGGCGTAGAAATGGGCGCTGCGCCGCGGAGCCAGCTGCACCTTGGCGAACAACAACAGGAACACGGGATACGAGGTCAGCGTGAACAGCAGCCAGGTCAGCGTGTAGCCGCGCAGGCCGTGATCGAACATCGGCGTGATGAAGATCCACAGCGACCACAACAGGTGCACGCTGTCAGCCCATGGCGACTTGCCGCGCCGCAACTCCTCGGCCACGACGGAATCCGGGGCCGGGGCGAACCATCGGGCGATGAAGGCGGGGATCATGGCGTGTCGTTTCGCTGGTAATGACGGGCTGCGTTGCATGCTACTTCAACCGTGCCGGCGCAGGCGCCGCGCCGCCAGCAGCAGGAAACCCGCGGCGAACACCAGCAAAACCAGCACGTGGCCCAGCAGCGGCTGCGTGTTCATGCCCACGGCGGCCAGGGCCAGCATGTCCAGGTGATAGCTCGGCCAGATCGGTGCGATCTGCTGCAGGAACTTCGGCAGCATCGGCAACGGGAACCACAGGCCGGACATGAACGACATCGGCAGGTAGATCAGCTGCAGCACGCCCGGCGCGCCCTGCCCCTTGAACAACGTGCCCACGAACATGCCCAGCGCGCAGAACGGCAGCACGCCGAGCACGCCGACCAGCAGCAGGGCGGCGGCCTGCGGCGCGGCCAGCGTCACGTGACCCAGGGTGAGGGCCATCGTCAGCAACAACATGATCACCCCGGCGGCGGCCGCCATCGCCATGATCATCTTGCCGATCAGGTAGGCACCGGGCGGCATCGGCAGCGCACGCTTGAAGGTCAGCAGGCCGCTGTCGCGTTCCAGTGCCAGCGACACGCCGAAGCCGAACAGGCCAGGGCTCATCACGCCGAACACGCCATAGCTGGCCAGCAGATAGCGAGCCGCATCGGCACCATTGGACCTCGCCATCAGCACGCCGAACAGCAGGTAGAACATCGCCGGGAACAGCATGATCGGCAGCATGAAGCTCGGGTTGCGCATGTAGCGCAGGCATTCGCTGCGCGCCTCCTCCAGATAGGCGCCGAACACGCGGCGGCGCGACATGGTCGGGGGGAACGAAACAGGTGCGTCAGTCATCACGATGTCCATCTCAGGCGGCCTCGCGCTGCGGATTGGTCGATGCCTCGTCGGCATCGCGGGTCAGTTCGGTGAACGCCTCGGCCAGGCCGGCGCGCTGCACTTCCAGTTCGCCCAGCTGCGGATCGGCTTCCAGCAGGCGCCGCACCAGCGGCTCCGCTTCGACGGTGACGATGCAGGTGCGTCCGTTTTCCTGGCGGACCTCACCGATCCCGGGCCAGTCGCGGATCAGCTCGGCCGGCAGCGTGGTGCGGCAACGGATGCGCTTCTGCGCCACCCGGGCCCGCAGCGTTTCCACCGTGCCCTCGTGGATGACCTTGCCGTGTGACATCACGCAGACCCGGTCGGCCAGCGCCTCGGCTTCCTCCAGGTAATGCGTGGTCAGCAGCACCGCGCAGCCTTCATCGATCAGCTGCCGGATCGCCGCCCACAGCTTCTGCCGCGCATCGATGTCCATGCCCACGGTGGGTTCGTCCAGGAACAGCAGCTCGGGCCGACCGCACAACGCCAGCGCGAATTGCACGCGCCGCTGCTGGCCGCCGGAAAGTTTCGCGTAAGGACGCCTGAGCAGGTCGCCGATGCCTGCCAGTGCAGCCGATTCCTGCAGCGAGCGGGGGTTCGGATAATAGCTGGCGGTGAGTCGCAGCAGCTCGCCCACGCGCAGCGTCGGCGGCAGCTCGGCGTGCTGCAGCATCACACCGATGCGTCGGCGCGGCTCGATCGCCTGCGGGTCCCCGCCGAACAGTTGCACGCTGCCGGCGTCGGCGCGGATCAGGCCCAGCAGCAAGGCGATGGCGGTGGTCTTGCCGGCGCCATTGGGGCCAAGCAGGGCCAGCAGCTCGCCCGGGTGCACCTGCAGCTCGGCGCCGTCCAGCGCGGTGAGCGAGCCATAACGTTTGACGGCGCCGGCGAGGCAGGCGATCGGTTTTTCGGCATGCGGCATGGGAAATCCTCCAGTGCCATGCATGCTGCGCGCCGCCGCCGGCTGGCGGCAGTCGCCCTCGTCAGCCATCCGGGATGACAGCCGTCACCCGGCGCCGGGGGTTACGGCGGCTGTGCGGCCAAGGTATCCTGTGAGGGATAAGGCCGCCCTGAAAGCCCCCGTGCGGCGATCTCAAACGACTGAAGTCATTGGAAAAACGCAGACGCTCGCGTTTTTCGCCACGCATTCACCAATCTGCCATCCGGCCATGCGCGCCGCCTGGCGGAGCTACGGAGGATTCATCATGGGTGTGATCAACCAGCTGCGCGAACTGCGCGATTTCGGCGGCAAGCCGCGTACCACCGGCCTGGACGACGCCAGCATCGAACGCATGGCGGCGAACGATCCGCTGCTGGTTCAGGCGATTGCCGAAGCGGTCGCCCGCCATCATGAATTGCGTGCCGACCTGGCGGATTTCCTCAAGCTCGACGAAGCCGAACAGCTGGCCCAGGCGCAGGCGGGCTTCGTCAACTTCTATCCCGATGACGCGATCAACCCGTACCTGCCTGCCGCGGCGCGTGGCCCGTGGATCGTCACCCTGAAGGGTGCCGTGGTGCACGACAACGGCGGTTACGGCATGCTCGGTTTCGGCCACAACGACGCGGCGATCCTCGCCGCGCTGGGCCGCCCGCAGGTAATGGCCAACGTGATGTCGCCCAGCGTGGCGCAGTTGCAGTTCACCAGGGCGCTGGACAAGGAACTCGGCCGCAGCCGCGGCGGCAGCCCGTACACCAGCTACATGTGCCTCAACTCCGGTTCCGAGTCGGTCACCCTGGCCTGCCGCATCGCGGACGTCAACGCCAAGGCGATGACCGACGAAGGCGGTCGTTATGCCGGTCGCACGATCAAGCGCCTGGCGGTGAAGGGCGCCTTCCACGGCCGCACCGAAAAGCCGGCGCTGTACTCCGATTCCAGCCGCAAGGCCTACCAGCAGAACCTGGCCAGCTACCGCCACGAGGACAGCGTGATCACGGTGGCGCCGTACGACGTGGCCCAGCTTGAAGCTGCCTTCGCCGACGCGGACAAGCACGGCTGGTTCATCGAGGCGATGTTCCTGGAGCCGGTGATGGGCGAAGGCGATCCCGGCCGCGCGGTGACCGCCGAGTTCTACAAGGCAGCGCGTGAGCTCACCTCCGCCCACGGCAGCCTGCTGCTGATCGACTCGATCCAGGCCGGCCTGCGCGCCCATGGCGTGCTGTCCTTCGTCGACTACCCCGGCTTCGAGGACCTGCCGCCGCCGGACATGGAAACCTTCTCCAAGGCGCTCAACGCCGGGCAGTATCCGCTGTCGGTGCTGGCCGTCACCGAACACACCGCCGCGCTGTACCGCAAGGGCATCTACGGCAACACCATGACCGCCAACCCGCGCGCGCTGGACGTGGCGCTGGCTACCCTGGGCGAGCTCAGCGACGAGGTGCGCAGCAACATCCGCGAGCGCGGCAAGGAATTCGTCGACAAGCTCAACGCGCTGAAGAACGAGCTGGGCGGCCTGATCACCAAGGTGCAGGGCACCGGCCTGCTGTTCTCCTGCGAGCTGGCGCCCGAGTACAAGTGCTACGGCGCCGACTCGACCGAGGAATACATGCGCGAGCACGGCGTCGGCGTGATCCACGGCGGCACCAACTCGCTGCGCTTCACCCCGCACTTCAAGGTGACCAGCGCGGAGATCGACCTGATCGTGTCCCACGTGCGCAAGGCACTGCTGGAAGGACCGCGCAAGGCCAAGGCCGAAGCCGCCTGAGCGTACTTTCCGTGGACTTCGAGGCCGCGCCGGCTTGTCCGGCGCGGCCTCGTCTTTTTGCGGACTGGTGCAGCCATCCGCCCACGCCGGTGCCGGCCAGGCACGACAAGGCGCTTCAGCTGAATACTTCATGCACGCAAGATCTTGCCTGCAGACGCGAAGGAGATTCCCTGCCTAGACTGCCCGAGCCGGCAGCCGCCGGTTACCCAGGGAGGACTCAACGATGTCGATGTCACTACGTCTGCTCGCAATCAGTGCTGCCTTCGCCTTCGCCGGCGCGACCTTCGCCGCCACGCCGCAAGCGGCCACCGCCGCGCCGGCCAAGCCGCGCACCGCGCAACAGCAGCGCATGGCGGACTGCAACAAGCAGGCCACCGGCAAGAAGGGCGACGACCGCAAGGCATTCATGAGCTCCTGCCTGAAAGGTCACAGCGCGGCGGCAGCACCGTCGGCCAGGGCCGCCCAGCAGGAAAAGATGAAGACCTGCAACGCCGACGCCAAGACCAAGGCGCTCAAGGGTGCCGAGCGCAAGACCTTCATGAGCAGCTGCCTGAAGAGCGACGCCGCCCCTTCCACGCATTGACGCCTGCCCCGCCGCTGTCCACGCAGCATGCGTGCGTGGGCAGCGGCGCTTCGTTAAGCTCACTGGTTGTTGCGCCACGCGCCTGCCATTGAAGCCTTTGCCCATGAAGATCGTCGAAGTCCGCCACCCGCTGATCCAGCACAAGCTGGGCCTGATGCGCCGCGCCGGCATCAGCACCAAGGAATTCCGCGAGCTGGCCTCCGAAGTCGCCGCCTTGCTGACCTATGAGGCCACCAAGGACCTGGAAACCGTCGAGGAAGAGATCGAGGGCTGGGCCGGGCCGATCAAGGTTCACCGGATCAAGGGCCGGAAGATCACCATCGTGCCGATCCTGCGCGCCGGCCTGGGCATGCTGCCGGGCGTGCTCGACCTGATCCCCGCGGCCAAAGTCAGCGTGGTCGGCCTGCAACGCGACGAACAGACACTGAAGCCGGTCACCTATTACGAGAAACTCACCGGCCGCATGGACGAGCGCATCGCGCTGATCGTCGACCCGATGCTGGCCACCGCCGGCACCCTGGTCGCCACAGTCGACATGCTGAAAGCCGCCGGCTGCAAGCGCATCAAGGGGCTGTTCCTGGTCGCCGCGCCGGAAGGCCTGAACCGCATCACCGCGGCCCACCCCGACATCGAGATCTACACCGCCTCGATCGACCAGCGCCTCAACGAGAACGGCTACATCCTGCCCGGCCTCGGCGACGCCGGGGACAAGATCTTCGGCACCAAGCAGCTGCCAGCGAACGACTGACCCGGCCGCCCGGTGGGGCGGGCACCGCCCGCCGGCTTTGGGTTGCCAAGAGAACTTCGATCAACTTTTCGCCAACCCAACCCCTCACCCTGCCTCTCCCCGACGGAGAGAGGGCATGATGAGCGCCTATGCCGCCCGACTGCCGAAGCGGTCGGTCGCCTCCACCAGTTCGTGCAGGATGCCCGGCTCGAAGGCGGAGTGGCCGGCGTCCTGCACGATGTGCAGCTCGGCCTCCGGCCAGGCGCGGTGCAGGTCCCAGGCGCTGCGCAGCGGACAGACCACGTCGTAGCGCCCCTGCACGATCACCGCCGGGATGTTGCGGATGCGATCGACATTGCGCAGCAGCTGGTCGTCGTGCTCGAAGAAGCCGCCATTGACGAAGTAGTGGCATTCGATGCGGGCGAACGCCAGTGCGAATTCGTCCTCGGCACTGGATTCGATGTGCGACTTGTCCTGCCACAGGAAGCTGGTGGCGCCCTCCCATACCGACCACGCACGCGCCGCGTCCGTACGGATTTTCGCGTCCTCGCTGGTCAGGCGGCGATGGTAGGCGCTCATCAGGTCGCCGCGTTCGACTTCGGGTATCGCGGCGAGATAGGTTTCCCACGCGTCCGGGTACAGCGCGTCACAGCCCTTCTGGTAGAACCATTCCAGCTCGGCACGGCGCAGCATGAAGATGCCGCGCAGCACCAGTTCGGTGACCTTGTCCGGATGCGTCTGCGCGTAGGCCAGCGCCAGAGTCGAACCCCACGATCCGCCGAACACCTGCCAGCGATCGATGCCCAGGTGCTCGCGCACGCGTTCGATGTCGGCGACCAGGTCCCAGGTGGTGTTGTCGGTGAGCTCGGCATGCGGCGCGGACTTGCCGCAGCCGCGCTGGTCGAACAGCACGATGCGGTAGATCGCCGGATCGAAGAAGCGCCGGCATTTCGGATTCGTGCCGCCGCCCGGGCCGCCATGCAGGAACACCACCGGCTTGCCGTTCGGGTTGCCGCTCTGCTCGTAGTACAAGGTGTGCAGCGACGACACCCGCAGCATGCCGCTGTCGAACGGCTCGATTTCGGGATACAGCGAACGCAACAGCGGCGACGGCATGAGGGCTCCTCGTGATCAACGAACAGCCGTCGAGATTAGCATGGGCGCGGTTTTGGCCTTTGAACCGGTGCCCGTGAGAGCTTGAAAACTCACCCACTCTCGGTGAACAGCTTGCCGGGATTGAGGATGCCCCGCGGGTCGAACACCTTGCGCACGCCACGCATCAGGGCGATTTCCGCCGCACTCCGGGTGCTTTCCAGATAGGCCCGCTTGACCAGGCCGATGCCGTGTTCGGCCGAGATGCTGCCGCCGTGGCAATGCAGGGTGTTCGCCAGCAGCCGGGTGACTTTCTCGCAGCGGGCAAGAAAGGCCGGCTCGTCCACGTCGTGTGGCCGCAGCACGTTGATGTGCAGGTTGCCGTCGCCGATGTGGCCGAACCAGATCACCTCGATGCCCGGGTATTCGTTCGCCAGCAGGGCCTGCATCTCGCACAGGAAACCCGGTACCGCGCTGATCCGCACCGACACGTCGTTCTTGTACGGCCGTCGCGGCGCCAGGCTTTCGGTAATGCCCTCGCGCAGGCACCACAGCGCCGCCGCCTGGGCCTCGCTCTGGGCGATCACGCCATCGCTGACCCAGCCCTGCTCCAGCGCCTGCCCGAACACGGCCAGCGCCGTTTCGCGCTGCGTTTCGTCGGCGGCATCAAACTCGGTGACCACGTAATACGGGTGGTCGCCATCGATCGCCCGCTGCGCGCCATGCGCCAGCACGTGCTGCAGCGCCTGGTCGGTGAAGAACTCGAACGCCTGCAGGGACAGCTGCGCGCGGAACAGCGCGAACACTTCCATCAGTGCATCCATGTCTGGCAGCGCCAGCAGCATCACCTGTGACGGCGGCGGCGGATCGGTCAGCTTCAGCGTCGCCTCCACCACGATGCCCAGGGTGCCTTCCGAACCGATCAACAGCTGGCGAAAATCGTAGCCGCTGGAATTCTTGACCAGGCCGCGGTTGAGTTCGAGCAGGTCGCCGCCGCCGGTCACCACCTTCAACCCGGCGATCCACTCGCGGGTGTTGCCATGCCGGATCACCCGGATGCCACCGGCGTTGGTGGCGATGTTGCCGCCGATCGAACACGACCCGCGGGCGGCGAAATCGACCGGATACAACAGGCCGTGCCCCCGCGCCGCCTCCTGCACCTGCTGCAGGATCATGCCCCCCTGCACGGTCAGCGTGCGATCGACCGCGTTGAAATCCAGCACCCGGTTCATCCGTTCCAGGCTCAGTACCAGCTCCCCGTTCGCCGCCACCGCGCCACCGGAAAGACCGGTGCGCCCGCCCGAAGGCACCACCGCCACGGCATGCTCGTTCGCCCAGCGCACGATCGCCTGCACCTCGTCCACCGTGGCCGGCAGGGCAATCGCCAGGGGGGCGGGAGTCCAGCGGCGGGTCCAGTCGCGTCCGTAGTGTTCGAGGTCGCCCGCGGCCATGAGCAGGCGCAGCTCGGGCAGACGACATGACAGGTCGGCAAGACGGGGATCGGACATGCTTCGGCTCCAGGTGTCCGCACAGACTGCCAGCCGCACGATGGCGAGTCCAGTGTTGCAGCGCCGCAAATCCTCGCCTACTCTGGCCTGACCCGCCTCTCACTCACAGGGAACGACCCATGCAGACTTCCTACCCCCGCCAGGACATCAAGGTATTGCTGCTGGAAGGGGTCAGCGCCAGTGCGGTCGACGTGTTTCATCGGGCCGGCTACAGCCAGGTCGAACTGCATGCGAAGTCCCTGCCGGAAGACGAGCTGAGGCGATGCATCAGCGACGCGCACATCGTCGGCATCCGTTCGCGCACCCAGCTGACCGACGAGATGCTGGGCCACGCCAAGCGACTGATCGCCGTGGGCTGCTTCTGCATCGGCACCAACCAGGTGGACCTGGGCGCCGCGCGCAGGGCCGGCGTGCCGGTGTTCAATGCGCCCTACTCCAATACCCGCAGCGTGGCCGAACTGGTGATCGCCGAAGCCATCATGTTGCTGCGCGGCATTCCGCAGAAGAACGCGCAGTGCCATCGCGGCGGCTGGGCCAAGTCGGCCAGCGGCAGCTACGAGACGCGCGACAAGGTACTGGGCATCGTCGGCTACGGCCACATCGGCACCCAGGTCGGCGTGCTGGCCGAAAGCTTGGGCATGCGGGTGATCTTCCACGACATCGAGACCAAGCTGTCGCTGGGCAACGCCCGCGCGGTATCCAGCCTGGACGAACTGCTCGAGCGTTCCGACGTGGTCACCCTGCACGTGCCGGAAACCCCGGCCACGCAGCTGATGATCCGCCAGGAACAATTGGCGAAGATGCGCGCGGGCGCGATGCTGATCAACGCCTCGCGTGGCAGCGTGGTGGATATCGACGCGCTGGCCGCGGCGCTGCGCGACGGCCACCTGGCCGGCGCCGCGGTAGACGTGTTCCCGGCCGAGCCGAAGGGCAACGACGACCCGTTCGTGTCGCCGCTGCTGGGCATGGACAACGTGATCCTGACCCCGCACATCGGCGGCAGCACGCTGGAGGCACAGGACAACATCGGCATCGAGGTGGCCAGCAAACTGGTCCGCTACAGCGACAACGGCTCGACCCTGTCGGCGGTGAACTTCCCCGAAGTCACCCTGCCCGAACACCCGCACAGCCGCCGCCTGCTGCACATCCACCGCAACGTGCCGGGCACGCTGTCGCGGATCAACGAACTGTTCTCGGCCGGCAACATCAACATCGACGCCCAGTTCCTGCAGACCGACAGCGAAGTGGGCTACGTGGTGATCGACGTCAGCGCCGACGAGGCGCAAGCCAACGAGCTGAAGTCGCAATTGGCCGCGATTCCGGGCACGTTGCGCAGCCGGGTGCTGTATTGAGTGAGGCGGGGAACGGGGAACAGATGCGAGGCGGCGATGCTCTGCCGTTCCCCGTTCCCCGTTCCCAACAAAAAAGCGCCCAAGGGCGCTTTTTTAATTTCTTGCCCATTGGTCGGGGCGGCCGGATTCGAACCGACGACCCCTCTCTTTACAATCAACAGCTTAGCCGAGACACATGTTTGATCAAACGTAGCAGCAGCAAATGCAACGACGGATCAAATACTTAGCACTCGACCAGAACTGCTAGGCGTAGCAACTGCTCGTGCTGAAAAGCGTAGCACGCCGTGCAAGGAATGTCGGGCTCCAAAACAGGTTGGCGATACATCGCCACGAACGATTCTCCACGTCCGTCAGACCATTGTCAGTTGCACCGCGACTGGTGCCAGTAGCGCGGTCACGTTGCAGCATGTGAAGTGGGCATACCAAAATGAGATCGGGACGGAGATCGAAAGTCCTAGAGACGATGCCAATTGCGCCTTATGGATGCCTCCGCAGTGCCATGTTCCGGAGATAACTCCATGCTTCACCAAGGCCACCCACCCTCAAGATCAAACTCCACCCCACACAGGGGCCCCCATGCCCGGATACACACTCGAAGACCTCCAGGCTGCAGAAGTTGTCAACGCGCGTGAGATCGCTCGATGGGAGAACTACACAGGCAACAACCCGAACAAGTGGCAATCACAGCGCAATGCCGCGGCCCGCAAAGTCCTGGAGATTAGGGAAGAGCTGCTCAGGAATGGAACGATCGAACCTGTTAACTTTAGGGAAGGAGTCCAGCTCGCACTGGATAAAGCCTACCCAAACTCGCAGCCCAGGCGGATCGTTGAGTTGAATGGACAGCGGTGGCGTAAACGCTACGAGATGCGTAGCGACTGGACGCAGTATGGCCAGTCCTGGGAGTTGCTCCAGCCTGATACAGGGAAGTGACAGGGCTAACTCCACACTTCCAGGCAGCGATCAGCTCCTACGTTGGATCACTCCCGATCTCGACCGGCTGGATACAACACGGCTGAGCTCTCACCGCCAACATTGTCTCCCTGTTGCATCCCCATGCCGAATGTCTCCCCTACCCACCCACTTCAAGGAAGACAGAATACGCGCGATCAATCTCACCCACGCCAGGGATCACCTCGGCAAGGTTCTCGATCAGGTCGTCGACGATTGCGAGCCGACGATCATCACACGACGCGGTGATTTTGATGGAAAACGCGCGGTTGTTGCAGTATCCGCCACTAAGTATCAGGCGATCATGAACACGATTGATAGCACCATCCGGACTGATGAACCGCAGTAATAAGCGCCTGCACACACTCACCAACCCTGCATGCACGGTTCGTTTTCGGTGACACCCTGTGTCTACGAGTGTCACAGCGCGCCGCCGGCGCAAGCTCTGAGGCGTCTTAGATCGGCGTCCCCCTATGGGCACCTCGCGTGCGTGAATGATTGCTCACTCGAATCTAGATGCGTCGCGCACGTCTATCGGATTGAAAAACGGTGGCTGCAGGTTCATCCGAGTGGACACTTAAAACGCCATTTTACTCGCTCAGCACGCTGACAACCTCTAGAACCGAACCATGACGGCCTCTCGTATACCAAGCGCATTCTGAATGCTATTGTCAACCAAACGAGCCGGACTGGCCCAAGGGCGGAGCGGGCCCGTGTTGCGGGGGGATGAGCTTGGAAGCGCTCACGGAACTGAAGGACGGATTGCATTCGCTGTTGGATTCCAGGGGCTTTGCATGTCCCGATGGCCGGCCGCTCTATGCGTATCGATTTGCCCGCCGCGAATTCGATCGGATAGGTGCGATGTTGCTGCGGCATGGCCCAGCCGCGCTTCAAGATCGTTATGGCGCGGCGTTGATAATTTCGCACGTCGCAGAGTGGTTCAGGCGTGAGCGAACTGGCGGCCACTGGGATTGGATTCGCCCGCTTCAAACCATTGGCTTAGACTACGGACCCAACGCTCGAATACGCTATCGCGACATCGAGTCTTTGGTCAGTCTTGGATTGGGCGTTTGGCGCCGACCGAAGCCTCAAGGCGGTGAAAGACTCCTTGCCATCGTGCGCGAAGCCGGCTTTCCAGTTGCATCGGTCCGCGAAGATCCGCGCATTTCCTCTTGGCTAAGGAATTCTGTTCTCTGCGTCGAGAGAGGGTTCACGACTCGTGATGCCGTCGGCGCTGAAGCTTGGCGCGTGTCAGATCGTCTTACGCAGGCACTGCTAGAGCCTGCAATAGAACTCTGCGACAAGATTGTCGAACTTCGTGCGTCGCTTCCACCTCTCGAAAATCACAGCGACCCCGTCGACCTTCTCGATAAGATGCGGCCCTATTGGCGGGACGAGCTCCCGTTCGATGTCGAGTGTGAGGACATTCGGGCGATGATTGAACAGATCGTCCGGCTTCGTGACGGAGGCGCCGCGGCACTCGACGTCGTTCGATACTTCGTTTTTGCCGGCGACACATGGCAATCGCGCGCGTCCCTTGGCCTGTCTGGCCGGATCGACTTGGAGCGTTTGCCGCCGTCGATCGTAGGGGTCGTGCGGAGCGGTCGCCGTGTCAGAATTTTCCCGCGCCCGCCATTCGGCGACGAACTCATCGCTGTGGCCGCCGTAGAAACCTTTGAAAAGGACGGAACAACTGAACATGAGCTGCGCGCGTTCGTCGCCAAGTTCGACACACCTCTTGGATTGGAGGATCCGGCTCGGCTCATTGTGCAGTCGGGAGGCAGCATTGTTGGAGACTTCTTAGCGATGGGTGGCGAGGAGCTTGACAGCCCCGTCATTGCAATGCAGATCGAGCAGGTCGATGAGAAAGAGTTCCCAACGAGGCTTCGAGTCTTAGGTTCGTCACCGGTTCAAACGAGCAAGACGACTCTAGCGCTTGCCATAAAAGAAGACCATTTTCCTGCCGTCTCATTTTCGGATGGCTTTGTTGAGCTTGGACGCTGCGTCGTATCAGAGCGTCGAATGGTCCGCTTCAGTGGTTCAGCCACTTTCGCTTTAGATGGAGCGAACTGGTCTTGGACGACTTCTGCTGAGCGCAACGCTGATGCGCGTCCTGTCCTTGTCGGCAATTTGCTTCGCAATGTACGCGAGTCTGTGTTCCGCGGCTTGCCACGTTTGTTAGTCGAACACGAAGGACGCCTAGTCGAGACTAGGCGCCATAAGCTGCACTGGCGCCCTCGAGGAAGAGGAACATGGCGACCAATCGAAGGCAGCAAACCTTGGGGACGCGTCGATCTTGCGGTCATCGAAAATGGAACGCTGTGCTTCACGATTGCTACTTCGATCGTTCCACCAACCATCAACCTTGTCATGGACCGGAGCAATAGGGAGGTTCGGATCACTGGCCTCGACACGCGCGTTTGCGCTGCGTGCGGAGCGACAAATCTAGTCGTTCGGTTCGAGGACGACGAAGTCATCGTTCAACTCGGACCTCCATCGAGGACGCCTACAATCGTCCTACGACCGCGTTGGACTGCCGAGCTGTCCCTCACATTCGCCGATCCTAGTTATGACTTACGGATGATCGATGGCGACGACACCCTGATACCACCGCGCTCAACATTCTCCGTGGATCGCCTGAAGGGCCTGCGAATCCTAACTACGCGTGAAGTGAACCTTTGCATGGAACTGCGTGCAAACGATGCGCCGAGGTTGACGATTACCCGACCGATCTCAGGCGAAGCTCCACTTTCCGCCTTCGCCGAAGCGATCACACAACTGCTCGGCAGCTCGGAGAGCCTTGATGCCCGCGTTGGTCTGAGCGTGCACGGCGCGTCCGAACAACTTGCCGACGTGCGCTGGTACGCAGAGGATGTCGATCCTTTCGTCGCCCCTCGAACGAATACCTTTCTCGTGCTTGAGACGACGCATGGACTGGACCTCCGAGGGATAGCGCTCCCCTCCCCAGCTGCTGGTTCGATACCCATAGCGACACCCGCAAGCCCATCGGAGATGCGTAGTGAGCTGAGTCGTTCGCTTCCGCGTGGCCCTTGGCTGATCTACGGTCGGCGCCGACGTGGAACAAAAATTCGCCCTAGAATCCTGGCTGCAGTGTTAGAACCTGCTGCCGGAAACGAGACCGCATTCGAATTGGCATTCGGTATCGACTCATCCCCAGCACGGGCAGCCGCTTTCATAGAAGCTTACGCGAAACCCGATCAGCTATCGCCACGAGACCGCCGGACGATCATCGATCTTCTCGCAATCGCGCGACGCGAAGGACTGCCCATCTCATTCATTGATGCGCTGAAGGCGCTCGATCGTTCACCGAGGCTTGCAGTATTGCTACTTGCATTCTGCGAATCGTTGGACGAGCGCGCAGCGATGCTCGATCTTCAGCGCGACCTGCCGTTCCTCTGGTGCTCAACAGCAATCGATGACTGGTTGAGCGCATTCTCTGCGCGGATTGAGTATGTTCGCGCGCGCCTGTTGGAAGTCGGCGTTGATACGGTGCTCGCTTACCGAGCCCTATTGGCCGACCTTGGAGAGGTTGTCAGCTTGCGCCCGGAATTGGCGGGGCATGCAAAAGCGGTGGTCTTTATGAGGCACATCGCTGCAGAGGCAGTGCCGGAGAATGGTTCGGTCGACGGTGCCGCAGTTCACTTCTTGGATATTGGACGAAGTGACCATATACGTCGTGAGATCGATCGTCTAATTGGGCGCCACGACGACATCGATCCGCCACCGCATGGGCTGCTGACCCCCAAAACCCGAGCAACTCAGCAGACACTTTATGCTGCATACGATCCGAGTTACGCGGACGTGATCGCAGTGCCGTTTGCTTTGGCCAACCACGCGAGCGGGCGCATAAAACTTACCGACGAAGAGTTACGTCGCTGCCGTGACGTATGGCTTTACGACCCCGAGTACTTTGAAGCTCTCGTGCCGATCGGCATCGACGTAATTCTTCGCAGTTTTGTGTCCAGTGGAGAAGGAAAGACATGATTGATTTCGACCGAATGATGTCGCGTCTGCCAGAGCAGGCTGCCGACGCAATTCTTGGCATGATGCGTCCGACTTCCCGCACGCTCGTCAAGCACCTGCGATCGACTTGGGGTGCGCCTGCGGGTATGCCCGGCTCGCTCATCGCAGAGCCTTTTGTTGAAGGTGCTTTTCCGTGGCTGCTGTTGGAAGGAGGTTGGCACGCGCTTGAGCCGGGAATCCTTGATTCGCGGACCGTCGACGTACTCGCGTCCGTGTCGTTTCCGCCCTATGTGCATCAGGCCGAGACTTGGAAGCATCTGACGAGCGATCGCCCATCCTCGGTGATCGTCTCTAGCGGCACCGGCTCCGGCAAAACCGAATGTTTTCTTGTTCCCATTCTCAATCAGCTGATAAAGCAATCCGACGCCGGGGCGAGGACGCTTGAGGGTGTCCGCGCGCTCATGCTCTATCCCCTGAACGCGCTTATCAGCAGTCAAGAAGAGCGCCTTCAGCGTTGGTTCCAGCCGTTTGGAGGCGCGCTCAGATACTGTCTCTACAATGGCGAGACGCCAGAGGTGGCGCGTGCCGCCACACGTGAAGAAAAGCCGTGGCGCGTTGGAAATCGTGCGGCTCTTCGTGCCTCTCCCCCGCCGGTGCTAGTCACCAACGCGACGATGCTTGAGTACATGCTCATTCGTCAGAACGACGCGTCAATCTTGGCTTCATCGCAGGGCAAGCTTGACTTCATTATTCTCGACGAGGCCCATTCTTATATGGGGGCACAGGCTGCTGAAATCTCATTACTTCTTCGTCGTGTAGCCCTCGCATTCGGACGCACACCTGATCAGATTCGCTACGTTGCAACCTCCGCAACGATCGGAGGTGAGAAGGCAAGAATCGAGCTTCATCGTTTTTTGCAGGATCTTTCGGGTGCCCCTGCTGATGCGATTCACGTGGTCGAAGGGCAGCGAGCACCTTTGCCGGCTGTGCCGACTCACTACGACAACAGCCTCGTTCAACCTAACGTACTTTCTAGTCTCGACCCGTTGGAGAGCGGTGGAATTCTGTCGCGGTCCGCCCGGCTGCGCGCTACGCGCGAGGAGCTACGAGCAGGAAAGATTTACTCTTGGAGGTCATGGACCGAACAAGTCAAGACGATCACAGGTGGGATGGCCGACGCGACAAGGATGTTGGTCGAGGCGGCACGCGCGAAAGATCCGCTAGCCGATCCGGCCCTGGCCGCAAGCGGGGGTGATGCCATTCTCCCCAACCGGATCCATTTGTTTCACAGGACCGTCGCAGGGTTGTGGACTTGCATCAATCCACTCTGCTCCGCAAGTCCGTCCCATGAGAGCGATTCGGACTGGCCCTACGGGCAGATCTTCTCGGATAAGCGCGAACATTGCCCGACCTGCTCATCTATCGTACTTGAATGGGTATGTTGCACCCTTTGCGGCGACGGTGCCCTAAGAGCGGAGGAATACGAATACGGGGCGCGCGTCGCCGCGTGGAATGATGGCAATGACGATGATGGATTCGAGCAAACGCTTGAACGCGAGGATCCGAATGATGCTGCCGATGACGAAGACGAGGAACCAGTCCGCGACGATGCGCCGATGATCGTTTCGCGCCGATATCTGACGTTGCCAGCAAGGGAAGGCTCTAACCGCCTGAGCGTTGAGATGAGCACTGGCATCATCGATGGCAATCTCGAACGGCAGATCGATTTTGCCGCCAGCCGAGACATTTCCGTGTGCCCAAACTGTCTCAAGGCGCCCAATCGAGTCGATCCGAAACGCGGAGCCATGCGCCCTGTGGTTGCTGGGGCACCATTCTTGATGGCCCAGATTACGCCGGGCTTTCTCGCCGATCTGTCACCAGAACCAAATTTGGACGAGCCGCTCCCTTTCGATGGCCGTCGGCTCATTACCTTCACTGATGCCCGTCAGGGCACCGCACGCCATGCAGCCAATCTCCAAATCGCGTCGGAACGTATGTTCATCCGCGGCTTCATCTACCAATTTGTTCAAGAAGGCGCGGTTGTCGATGCTGAGGCGTTGGCTACGATCGACAGAAGGATTGCACGCCTCAGAGAAGACCCACTCGACACCATGCTTGCGGCATTGGCCGACAAAGAAGAGCGGGAGCGCGCAAATCTTGTTGGCGGTGGCGCTAAACCTTGGAGCGACCTCGTGCGAAGGTTGGCGGGGCACGCAACCGTCGATCATTTCCTACGTGTACTCTGGACAACTACCAACCGCGATGAGCGCTTTCAAGAGCCCATAGAGCTTGCGGAGTTTCTTCTCTATCGCGAAGCAATGCGGCGACCTGTTCGAGCCAACTCGGCAGAAACACTCGGCCTGTTTCGCTTCGAACTTCCAGGAATTGACGGCGCGGAACCGCGCGTTCCTGCATCTGCTCGCGCCGTCGGCATGACGGGCGAAGATTGGCGCGATCTGCTCCGATTGCTGATTACGCATTTCCTGCGTACAAACGTCGCCCTTGATTTCCCGCGCTGGTGGCTGAATTGGATTGATCGCCGCCAGAGCCATATCGAGGTCAAGCCTTGGTCACCCGGCGAGAGGTCGAGCCGCTACGTCCGCCTCTGGCCTAACCCCTACGGGGCTCGCTTGACGCGAGTCGTTCGGCTGCTCTTTCAGGCGCTGCAGCTCGACCCCCGAAATCAAGTCGATAAAGACAGAATTGGTGACGTCCTAAATGATGCTTGGCTCGCGCTACAAAGGTTCATGACGCGGACCGACAATGGGTTCCGCCTCAAGCTTAGCAATCTCGCGGTGGCCAAGGTCGAGAACGCCTTCTGGTGCCCCACCACCCGGCGCGTCCTCGACACGACGCTGAGAGGCAGGAGTCCATACGATGTCGATGGCGTCCATCCCGTCGCTTCGCCAATAACGCTTCCGCGCCTGCCATTTCCCTGGCGTCGTGACCAAGAGGGTCGCGCGATCGACGAAGATACGATGGATTCGTGGCTCGCGACAGACTCCGCAGTCGCTGTGCTCCGCGGTGCGGGGCAATGGGGCGATCAACAAGATCGCGCCGCGAAATTCTCGCCTTGGCTTCGCGCGGCCGAGCATTCAGCTCAGCAAGCAAGCACGACCCTCCGGCGGTATGAGCGAGAATTCAAGGAAGGCAAGATCAATGTCTTAGGTTGCTCGACAACCATGGAGATGGGCGTTGACATCGGCAGCATCGAAGCTGTGCTCAATACTAACGCGCCGCCGGAGATCGCGAACTACCGTCAGCGCGTTGGTCGTGCGGGTCGCCAACGTCAGCCCATAGCCGTCGGTCTGACACTGTGCAAGGATCGTCCGCTTGATCGCATGACCATCGCGAACCCTCTCGACTATCTTGAACGCCAAGTGAGGACACCAAGGGTGAGCCTTGAGAGTCCGACAATCGCGACACGTCATGCCGCAGCATTCCTTCTTGCTCGTTTCTTATCAAACATTGGAACGGAACTCCACAAACTAACCAACGGCGCCTTCTTCGCACTTACATTGGAAAGCCCTACGGTGCTTGATGCTGTTCCAGCAACGGCATTTCTTGCATGGCTAGACTCGGCACTGACGGATCAGGCAATAAAAGACTCGCTAGTGACATTGCTTGCGGGCACGCCGGTGACACCTAACTGGGATTTGATCGAGTTGCTTCGCACTCGATTGAAGCGAATCGCGGCTGAGATTCAAGCCGAATGGGAAGCGCTGGCGTCCGCCAGCGGAGAGAACACAGTAGGCGATGTTGAGCTGGCCGCTATCAACAAGGCTCGTGAAATCCAGCGCATTCGGCTCGAACGTGGCTACCTGCTCGGCGAGCTGGCGGGCAGAGGCTTTCTTCCATCCTATGGGTTTCCCACGGATGTCGTTCAATTCGTCACCGAGACCGCGAGCGAGCGGGTAGCAAACCAGCGAGCGTCTACAGATCGCGGTGGGTCCCAAGAAAGGAGCTTCGGGCGCGGCTATCCATCGCGTTCGCGCGAAGTCGGGATTTACGAATACGCGCCTGGAAGAGGCATCGTCGTCGACGGCGTCGTCCGGGAGTCCGCGGGGGTCACGCTCAACTGGCAGCGGCCAGTGTCCGAGGGTGGTTTGCGCGAAATCCAAAGTCTGAGAACGATGTGGTCGTGTAGGACATGTGGTGCCTTGTCATCCAAACCTTCCGCCGTCGAAACAATGTCATGCGCGGAGTGCGGATCGAACATCCTGACTCCGCTTCGCTATCTGAGTCCGGGGGGCTTCTCGGTCGACGTCCGTTTCAAGATCCATGACGACCCCTCGGACGTTGGAGCCAGCAAGGTGGTGGATCCCTGGGTATCCGCGCGTGAAGCCCCGTGGCGATCGCTTCCCGACCCAGCCGTTGGAAGAGTCCGCGCGAGCCCAGATGGCACGGTCTTTTGGTTCAATCCCGGCGATCACGGTCAGGGCTATGCGTTGTGCTTACATTGTGGACGCGCAGAATCTGAGGTCGAAGCATTGGGTGGTCCTGGCCTCTCTGGGCACAAGCCTTTGCGCGGCGCTCCAACCGCGATTGATGGTTCTACCTGTAGTGGAGCGCCCGAATTTGCACCTTATGCCGTCACTCGTCATCTGATGCTTGGTCATGAGATTCGGACCGATGTCTGCGAGATCCAGCTCTATGATTGCCCGTCCCGCGAAGTCGCATTGACGATAGCCCTCGCCCTGCGTGAAGCAGTGGCAAGACGCATAGGCATCGATACCGACGAAATGGGATTCGCGGCGCCTGCCGCGCCGAACGCCCGCGGACGCAACAATTGGAGTGCCGTCATATTCGATCGAGCGAGCGGCGGCGCTGGCTTCTCTGCGACGGTCGCGCGTGATCCTGTCGGCTTACTGCTCGAAGCAGGAACCTTCCTTGACTGCTCCCTCCCAGGCAGATGCGGCGACCCATCTGCCGAGCGAGTCTGCCCTCGCTGTGTCCTAGCGCCCGACGCACAGCATTCCGTCGAAACGACTGATCGCGCTGCAGCGTTCGCATTGCTCACCTCTGCATTGTCACGATTCACGCTTCCGAACGAACATCGCCTTTTTGGACCTTCGACGACATACGAATCCGCTGCGCTCGGCGAGGCATTGAACGAGCGAATGACCACAGATCCTATAGCTGAATTGGTCGTCATACTCCATGGCGATCCCACCGATTGGGATTTCGAAGCGTGGCCTGTGGCATCGGTGGTCGAGCGATGGGGGGCTCGTGGTCGCAGCGTAACGATTGAAGTTGACGAGACCACGTTGGAAAGTGCCGATGCCGTCACTCGGCGGCGTATCGTTCTCTGGATCGAGCGAGCGCGAGCGTCGCTTCGTAAATTGCCGGCGGTGGATGCCGAATTGCTGGCTTTGGTTATTGCTGGAAGCCGCCTCACTGCTTGGCGCTCGCTTGATCGTGACGCCTACCGCATCGGCTCAAGTTGGGCGAGCACATCGGGTGCCCCTGTGGTTCGCGGCACATATGAACGAACGCGAGAGCCGCCGCCAGCGATCGATCCGAACAAATTTTTAGTCGAACGAGTGTCGGAAACGATCTTTGATGTAAATGCCGAACTCAATGGTCCGGTGACTGGTTTCGGACAGCGGCTGAAAGCACTAATGGTCGACCGCAATGACACCCTTGCAGCAATCCTTTCCGAGCCATGCAAAGAACTTCGCTATTCTGACCGATACCTGTTCAGTCCGCTCGTAGCACGACTCGTCAAAGAACTCGTTGCGGGCTTGTGCGACGCAAATACGACCGTAGTTGTCGACACGCTTTTACAACATCGCGACAATCGTCGCCGACACATAGGTAAGAAGTTGCAGGACGACTGGCAGGATGTCGCTGACCGCAACGTGGTCCTTCGACAGCTGCTTACCAGTGTCTCGCCCACCGCCCAACTTGTACTCCACCAAGCACTTCCCCATCGGAGACGACTTGATTTCCGGACGTCCAAGGGTGAAGGAACGATCTTTTTCGACCAGGGTGTCGGATCGTGGACCACCGCTGTTCTAGTAGCTTTTGATCCGACTGCGACAATCAGTGATCAGGTTCGTGCCATCCAAGCGCCATTTAAAATCGAAAACGGTCCGAGTGGGACCTTATTTGCTTGCAAGATACTTTGATGATCCGAAATGAAATTGAAACGGCTCGCCGCCCTAATTTGTCATTCCGCTCGTCGGTGCATCTGAACACTAAGGGTGAACTGTGAAGCTTGCGGGGCTCTTCGCGGGCATAGGAGGTTTCGAGCGCGGGCTCGCTTCGGCCGGGCACGAGACAAGTCTGCTATGCGAAATCTGGGAGCCCGCACGCGCTGTTCTTGCCGCAAGGATGCCCGAAGTGCCATGTGCACGGGACATTTGCGACCTAAAGGCACTCCCAGCGGAAGTCGAGCTTTTGGTTGGTGGTTTTCCTTGTCAAGATCTCAGTCAGGCTGGGTTGACGGCGGGCATCGACGGCGCCCGCTCAGGTCTGGTCGGCGAAGTCTTTCGGCTGCTGGACCAGCGGCGAGTGCCATGTGTCGTGCTTGAGAACGTTTCGTTCATGCTGCAACTGGACAAAGGACGCGCAATACGCGTGCTGGCCGATGCGTTTGAGGCGCGCGGCTACCGCTGGGCATACCGCGTCGTAAACACCCTTTCGTTCTTGCCACAACGCCGCGAACGCGTCATTTTTGTTGCGACGAATACGGATGTTGACCCCGCATCAGTGATCTTGGCAGACGAAGTCGAGCCCCAATTAGCCTCCACCGATCTCGATACTCGTGCGCATGGCTTCTACTGGACTGAGGGCCTTCGAGGTCTTGGATGGGTACCCGAGGGTATCCCGACACTCAAGAAGGGATCGACCCTTGGCATCGCTTCCCCGCCAGCGATCCTTTTGCCTTCAGGGGATATCATCACCCCCGATATACGCGATGCCGAACGATTCCAAGGTTTCCCTGAGAACTGGACCAAGCCGGCTGAGCTGGTCGGTCGTGCGTCGTTGCGCTGGTCGCTTGTCGGAAATGCAGTTTCAGTTCCCGTTGCCAAATGGTTGGGTGGACGGTTAGCCGAGCCTTCAACCTATGACTTCGCAAGAGACAGTGCACTACCCTCCAACGGGCGCTGGCCGAGGGCGGCTCGTTTCGACGGCGATCGTAGGCATGCTGTCTCCATCAATGCCTATCCGCAATGGATAGCGCGGCCGGCATTGATCGAATTTCTTCATCATGAGGGAAGGCCTCTATCGGCGCGCGCAACGCGTGGCTTTCTGTCTAGGACGGAGCGCGCATTGCTGCAGTTCGCCGACGGCTTTCAGGATCGCCTTCGCGGTTATCTTTGCCGAATCGATCCTCCTGGGAGCTCGAATGACATAAAGCGCGTCGTCCCAACAACCCGCGTCAGAGTTAGTGAAAGTCCCTAAACCGAATGTCGAGTTCTACACCCAGCTGAAGTAGAAGGTTACGTTGGCGATACGCTGGCTTCGGCACCATGGATATGGCACGTTCAACGCCGCTCTAGAACTTCCACTCGCCGTCTGACTTTGGCGTGTACACAACGACCTCGCACTCTAGTCGGCGGTGCGACGATATTGATGAAATTATCCTACGAAGCAGGCTCGACGCCGTTTTGCCCGAGCATCTCGCTGCGCTTCAGCCGACCTGTCTGCACCGCATAGGTCAACCTACGAAGCAGGTCCAAGTCTCCACTCGTTAGGTCAGCTCGCTCTTGGGCCTTGAAGGCGAACACCGCCTGCTCAATCTGGGCGACATTTGGCACAACGCGGGGCGGGCGTCGGAGGAATTCCGTGAGTCGAGCGGCTTCGGTATCGAATTCACGTAGGAGCGTGGCTTTAGCCTCAACCGCCTTGAGACGCGCGGTTCGCTGGTCCGCGGTGCCCAAGGATCGCCAGATCTCTTTCTGGCCAGGTTCTTTACCGGCTTGAACCCGAAGCTCGCGAAGAGCTTTGGGCACACTGATCCGCAGGCTCCAAGTCGAGCCACGCAGCATTAGATTTGGTTCTACGCGCATATTCTCTCCGTCGGTCGATGGAACCCTGACGTAGCAGTGCGACGTAGCAAAGAGACGTAGCGCTCCGGTTGAGTGATGGCCACCCCAACGACGCTACATATACCGATCAACAACTTAGCATCGAACCGCGATGCTTGGTCTTGCCGAATTGGTCGGGGCGGCCGGATTCGAACCGACGACCCTCTGCCCCCCAGGCAGATGCGCTACCAGGCTGCGCTACGCCCCGACGAAACGGCAAGCTGGCAAGTCTAGCAGCTTGCACGGCATGTCCGGAAGCCTTCAGCGACGCAGCAGGGTCAGAACTTCTTCCAGTTCCATCCGCACCTGACGCACGATCTGGTGCGACATGCTCGCCTCCATCCGGGCCTGCGGGCCTTCCAGCCGCGCGCGCGCGCCGGTGATGGTGAAACCCTCGTCATACAGCAGCGAGCGGATCTGGCGGATCATCAGCACGTCGTGACGCTGGTAGTAGCGACGATTGCCGCGGCGCTTGACCGGGTTGAGGGCCGGAAACTCCTGCTCCCAGTAGCGCAGGACGTGGGGCTTCACACCGCACAACTCGCCGACTTCACCGATGGTGAAGTAGCGCTTGGCCGGGATGGCAGGCAGTTCGGTGTTATTCCCTTGATCCAGCATAGCCCTCGACTCTTACCTTGAGTTTCTGTCCCGGTCGGAACGTCACCACGCGGCGGGCAGAGATCGGAATCTCCTCGCCGGTCTTGGGATTGCGCCCTGGCCGCTGGTTCTTCAGGCGCAGGTCGAAATTGCCGAAACCGGACAACTTCACCTGCTCGCCGTTTTCCAGCGCTCCGCGAACGACCTCAAAGTAGGCGTCCACGAATTCCTTCGCCTCACGCTTGTTGAGGCCCACATCGAGGAATAGCCGCTCGGCCATTTCCGCCTTGGTCAGCGCCATCTCATCCTCGCAACTTCGCCTTGCATGTTTGCTCCAACGCAGCTATCGCTTCTCGTACGCAACGGTCCGCGTCGTCGTCAGTAAGGGTGCGTGAAGCGTCCTGCAAAATCAAGCCCATAGCGAGACTTTTTCGGCCTGCTTCGACCCCCTTGCCGCTGTAGCGGTCAAACAGCCGCAGTTCCTTCAACCGCTCGCCCAGCGTGCTGCGAACCACCTGCCCGATCTGTGACCAGGCCGCCGTTTCCGGCACGTCGATCGCGATGTCGCGACGCACCAGCGGGAAGCGTGGCACCGCACGCGCCTGCGGCACGCGGCGTTGCAGCACGGGCTCCAGCGCCAGTTCCAGCACGTGCACGTCGGCGCCCAGATCCAGCATCTTGGCCAGTTGCGGGTGCAACGCGCCGAGATATCCCACCGTCTCGCCGTCGCGGGCCACCCGGGCGCCCCGCCCGGGATGCAGCCAGCCCGGCAGGCCGTCGGCATGCACCGACCAGCGCTGCGGCTCGCCGCCCCAGGCGATCAGGGCATCCAGGTCGCCCTTGAGGTCGTGGAAATCCAGTACGCGAGACGGCTCGCCCCACTGCTCGGCACGGGCGCTGCCGCAGGCCACGATCGCGAGGCTTGGCGTTTCCCGCAGGGGATCGCCTTGTTCAGGAGTCCGGCCAGGGATGGCCGGTTCTTTGCGAAGGGACTCGCACGACTCAAACACCCGCGCCACCTCGAACAGGCGCACCCGCTCCTGCTGGCGTGCGCGGTTGTGGCGCAAGGCCTCGATCAGTCCGGGCAGCAGCGAGGGCCGCATCACCGCCAGGTCGGCGGACAGCGGGTTGGCCAGCGGCACCAGGTTCTCGCGGAAACCCCAGCTTGCCAACAGCTCGGCCGCCACGAAGGACAGGTTGACCGCTTCGTGATAGCCACGCGCGGCCAGTTGCTCGCGCAAGGCCAGCTCGTTGATCCGCGCCTCCGGCTCGACCGCCAGGGTCAGCGCGCCGGCCGGCGTGGCCGTGGGGATGTTGTCGTAGCCGAAGATGCGGGCGACCTCCTCGATCAGATCCTCCTCGCGCTCGATGTCGAAGCGGCTGCTCGGTGCGGTGACCTGCCAGCCATCGGCAACCGCCACTACCTGCATGCCCAGGGCGGTGAAGATGCGCGCAACCTCGGCATCGGCCACCCCGACACCGAGCACGCGTTGCAGGCGCGCGCGGCGCAAGGTCACCGCCGCCGGCGTCGGCAGGTCGGCCAGGTTCTCCGCCACCAGCACCGGCCCGGCCTTGCCGCCGGCGATCGCCAGCAGCAGTTCGCTGGCGCGTTCCAGCGCACGCCGCGGCAACTCCGGGTCGACGCCGCGCTCGAAGCGGTGCGAGGCATCCGTGTGCAGGCCCAACTTGCGCGCGCGGCCCATGATGGCGGCCGGCGCGAAGTGCGCGGATTCCAGGAAAATGTTGCCGGTGGCGTCGGTGACGCGCGAGTCGTGGCCGCCCATCACGCCAGCCACCGCCAGACCCTTCGCCTCGTCGGCGATCAGCACGAAACCCGGATCGAGTTTCGCCTCGCTGCCGTCGAGGATTTTCAGCGTCTCGCCGGCGCGGGCATGGCGCACCACGATGTCGCCTTCGAGCGTGTCGTTGTCGAACGCGTGCATCGGCTGGCCCAGCTCCAGCATCACGTAGTTGGTGACGTCGACCACCGCGCTGATCGGACGCAGGCCGGCACGGCGCAGGCGCTCGGCCAGCCACAGCGGCGTGCGCGCGGCCGGGTCGATGCCTTCGATGATGCGGCCGAGATAGCGCGGCGCATCCTTGCCGGCTTCCAGGCGGATGCCGCGGCGCGCTTCGCTGGTGACCGGCACGCTGAGCTGAGCCGGCACCTTCACGGCGCTCCCGAAAAGAGCGGCCACGTCATGGGCCAGGCCGACCAGGCCGAGGCAGTCCGGACGGTTCGGGGTGAGCTTCAGCTCGAAGCTGGCGTCAGGCAGTCCCAGGTAATCCGCCAATGGCTGGCCAACCGGTGCGTCCAGCGGCAGCTCCAGCAAGCCCGACGCATCGGCATCGATGCCCAGCTCCTTCGCCGAGCACAGCATGCCGGACGATTCGACGCCACGCAGTTTGGCCGCCTTGATGGAAATGTCGCCGGGCAGCTTCGCACCGACCATCGCCAGCGGCACCTTGATGCCCACCCGCGCATTCGGCGCACCGCAGACGATCTGCAGCGGTTCGCCCAGCCCCGCGTCCACCTTGCAGACCTGCAGCCGATCCGCTTCGGGATGCTTTTCCGCCGCGATGATTTCGGCCACCACCACGCCCGCCAGGTCGTCGCCCAGCGGGGTGAGCTCTTCCACTTCCAGACCGGCCATGGTCAGTGCATGGGCCAGTTCGGCACGGTCGGCCTGCACATCCACCAGTTCGCGCAGCCAGTTTTCGGAGAATTTCATGTTTGAAGTCCGGGAATGGGGAGTAGGGAATGGGGAATCGGAAGATCGCAGGCCGCTGCCTTTACTATTCCCTATTCCCTATTCCCGATTCACTTCTCAGGCAAACTGCCTGAGGAACCGCAGATCGTTCTCGAAGAATGCGCGCAGGTCGGAAACGCCGTAGCGCAGCATTGCGAAACGCTCCACGCCGAGGCCGAAGGCGAAGCCGGTATAACGCTCCGGATCGATGCCGCAGTTCTTCAGCACGTTCGGGTGGACCATGCCGCAGCCCAGCACTTCCAGCCAGCGCGTCGAGCCATCCTCGGCGTCCCAGCGGATGTCCACCTCGGCCGACGGCTCGGTGAACGGGAAGTAGCTGGGACGGAAGCGCATCTCGAAATCGCGTTCGAAGAATGCATGGATGAATTCGGCCAGCGTGCCCTTCAGGTCGGCGAAGCTGGAGGTTTCGTCGATCAGCAGCCCCTCGATCTGATGGAACATCGGCGAATGGGTCTGGTCCGAATCGCTGCGATAGACCTTGCCCGGCGCGATGATCCGGATCGGCGGCTGGCGACCGGCCATCGAACGGATCTGCACCGGCGAAGTGTGCGTGCGCAGCAGGCGGCCGTCGCCGAAATAGAAGGTGTCGTGCATGGCGCGCGCCGGATGGTGCGGCGGGAAGTTCAGCGCCTCGAAGTTGTGCCAGTCGTCCTCGATCTCCGGACCGTCGGCACGCTGGTAGCCCAGTCGCGCGAAGATCGCGCTGATGCGTTCCAGCGCGCGGGTGATCGGATGGATGCCGCCGCGTTCGCCGTCGCGCCCGGGCAGGCTGATGTCGAGCTTCTCGGAGGCGAGGCGACGTTCCAGCTCGGCCTGTTCCAGCACCTGCTTGCGCGTGGCCAGCGCATCGGCCAGCTGCTCCTTGACCCGGTTCACCTCGGCGCCGCGCGCCTTGCGCTCGTCCGGCGCCAGTGCACCGAGCGTCTTCAGCGCGGCGGTGACGATGCCGCTCTTGCCCAGCAGGCCCACGCGCAGCGCCTCGAGCGCGTCCAGCGTGTCGGCCTTGTCGATATCGGCCAGTGCCTGTGCCGCGCGGGTGTCCAGATCGTCCATAGTGATGCACTTCTCGCTACTTCCCTCCCCCTTTCGGGGAGAGGGTGGGTTGAGGGGCCACTCTTGCGTTGTTGCCTGACCGAAGCGCGCTCCGGTTGAAGTCCGGGCAAGTCCCGTACCCTCACCTCAATCCTCTCACCCGCAAGGGGACTCCCGTTGGTCGCCAGAAGGGAGAGGAGGCAATCGCAAAAAGCCTTTATCCAAACGAAAGCGGGGAGAAGGCTGTGGCCTCCTCCCCGCTTGCTTTACATCATATCGTGCTGACGCAGGAGCGCCCGACGATCAAGCAGCCAGACTGGCCTTTGCTTTCTCGGCGATCACACCAAAAGCCTTGATGTCGTGCACGGCGATATCGGCGAGAACCTTGCGGTCCACCGTGATCCCGGCCTTGGAGAGGCCATTGATGAGGCGGCTGTAGGACAGGCCGAACATGCGAGCGGCGGCGTTGATACGCACGATCCACAGGGCACGGAACTGGCGCTTGCGCTGCTTGCGGCCGATGTACGCGTACTGACCAGCCTTGATGACGGCCTGGTTGGCTACGCGGAAGACCTTGCGACGGGCATTGTAGTAACCCTTCGCGCGGCCGATGATTTTCTTGTGACGACGACGGGCGGTGACGCCACGCTTTACACGAGCCATGGTCTATCTCCTTACAAGTAGGGCAGCATGCGAGCCACGCCGGGCGCATCACACGCCTTCAGGTGGTTCGGTGCACGGAGACCACGCTTCTGCTTGGTCGACTTCTTGGTCAGGATGTGCGACTTGAACGCGTGACCGCACTTGATCTTGCCCGATGCGGTCTTGCGAAAACGCTTCGCAGCCGCCCGGTTGGTCTTGATCTTGGGCATGGAATGCTCCTTGAGTGGGACGACTCCGATGTGGACGTCCCGGTTTCTGACTGATCTGGCGGTGACCCCGAGAGCCACACTTTCCGTCCTGCCATGATCGGTGCACGACCCATCCAGGCGGGTCGAACCCGTGATCATACGGGTTCATGAAGCCAAACACCAGCACGAAGTGCTGACCATGGCCTCCTCTCCCCGCTCCAATCCAATTAAGAACGCTTCTCGCCTTCGCCTCCTCTCCCTCCGGGAGAGGATTGAGGTGAGGGTTCGGGGCTTGCCCCGCCCCAAAAGCGCCTGCTCCGGGAGATACGGCAAAAGAGCATCGCCCGCCAGCGAACTCCCACAGGCAAGCAGCCTATTTCTTCTTGGGCCCGATCATCATGACCATCTGGCGGCCTTCCAGACGCGGGAAGGACTCGACCTGGCCGTTCTCGCCGATGTCTTCCTGGATCTTCTTGGCCAGGTTCTGGCCCAGATCCTGGTGCGACATCTCGCGACCGCGGAAGCGGATGGTGACCTTGACCTTGTCGCCCTCTTCGAGGAAGCGGAGCATGTTGCGCAGCTTGATCTGGTAGTCGCCCACGTCCGTGACCGGACGGAACTTCACTTCCTTGATCTCGACCTGCTTCTGCTTCTTCTTGGCGGCTTGCGCCTTCTTCTGGGCTTCGAACTTGAACTTGCCGTAATCCATGATGCGGCAGACCGGCGGGTCGCCGTTGGGCTGGATCTCGACCAGATCCATGCCGGCTTCCTGCGCCAGTGCCAGCGCCTCGTCACGGGTCAGGATGCCGAGCTGTTCCGCATCGGCGCCAATGACACGCACCCGCGGCACACGGATTTCCAGGTTACGACGATTGCCCTTGTTGTCGGTGGTTGCGATACCACGATCCTCCAGAAGAAGTAATGTCACTGACCGCCAGGCTGAGCGTTTTCGCTCAGCGCCGGGTTTCGGTCTCCAGTCGCTCGATGAAATCGGCCAGCTTCATGCTGCCCAGGTCTTCACCGGAACGGGTACGCACAGAAACCGTCCCCGTCTCTTTCTCGCGGTCACCGACCACGAGCAGGTACGGCACTTTCTGCATCGTATGTTCGCGGATTTTATAGCCGACTTTCTCGTTGCGCAAATCCGATTGTACCCGGAAACCTTTGTCGACAAGGGTTTGCGTCACTTCGCGGACATAATCGGCCTGGGCGTCGGTGATATTGAACGCCACCGCCTGCACCGGGGCCAGCCATGCCGGCAGCAGGCCGGCATGGTGCTCGATCAGGATGCCGATGAAACGCTCCATCGAGCCCACGATGGCCCGGTGCAGCATCACCGGATGCCGCTTCTGCGAGTGTTCGTCGACGTATTCGGCGTCCAGGCGTTCGGGCATCATGAAGTCGACCTGCATGGTGCCGACCTGCCAGGCGCGACCGATCGAGTCCTTCAGGTGGTACTCGATCTTCGGCGCGTAGAACGCACCCTCGCCCGGCAGTTCCTCCCACGCCACGCCGGCGGCACGCAGCGCATTGCGCAGCATTTCCTCGGTGCGATCCCAGAATTCGTCCGAGCCGATGCGTTTTTCGGGGCGCAGCGCCAGCTTGATCGCCAGGTCGGTGAAGCCGAAGTCGGCATACACCTTCATGGCCTGCAGATGGAACGCGGTGACCTCCGCCTCGACCTGCTCGGGCGTGCAGAAGATGTGGCCGTCGTCCTGGGTGAACGCGCGCACGCGCATGATGCCGTGCAGCGCGCCGGACGGCTCGTTGCGGTGGCAACCGCCGAACTCGCCGTAACGGATCGGCAGTTCGCGATAGCTGTGCAGGCCGGTGTTGAACACCTGCACGTGGCCGGGGCAGTTCATCGGCTTCAGCGCGAAGGTGTGCTTCTCCGACTCGGTGAAGAACATGTTCTCGGCGTAGTTGTCCCAGTGGCCCGAGCGCTTCCACAGCGACACGTCCAGCACCATCGGGCAACGCACTTCCTGGTAGCCGCTCTTCTTGTACACGCCGCGCATGTACTGCTCGACCTGCTGCCAGATCGCCCAGCCGTTCGGGTGCCAGAACACCATGCCGGGGCTTTCTTCCTGCTGGTGGAACAGGTCCAGCTGCTTGCCGATCTTGCGGTGGTCGCGCTTCTCGGCTTCTTCCAGCTGGAACAGGTACGCCTTCAGGTCCTTGTCGTTGAGCCACGCGGTGCCGTAGATGCGGCTGAGCATCGCGTTGTTGGAATCGCCACGCCAGTACGCGCCGGCCACCTTCATCAGCTTGAACGAGTGCAGCTTGCCGGTGTTCGGCACGTGCGGACCGCGGCACAGGTCGGTGAACTCGCCCTGCGAATACAGCGACAGGTCCTGGTCGGCCGGAATGCCTTCGATGATCTCGGCCTTGTAGTTCTCGCCCAGGCCGCGAAAGAACGCCACCGCCTCGTCGCGCGACTTCACGCTGCGCGTGACCGGCAGCTGCTCGGCGACGAGCTTGTGCATCTCCGCCTCGATCTTCGGCAGGTCGTCCGGCGTGAACGGGCGCTCGTAGGCGAAGTCGTAATAGAAGCCGTTGTCGATCACCGGACCGATGGTGACCTGCGCGCCCGGGAACAGCCGCTGCACCGCCTGCCCCATCAGGTGCGCGGTGGAGTGGCGCAGGATCTCCAGCGCCTCCGGACTTTTCTCGGTGACGATCTGCAGGCTGGCGTCGTGCTCGATCGGGAAGCTGGCATCGACCAGCTTGCCGTCGACCTTGCCGGCCAGGGTCGCCTTGGCCAGGCCGGCGCCAATCGAGGCGGCCACGTCCTGCACGGTGACGGGATGGTCGAACGGCCGCTTGCTGCCGTCGGGTAGCGTGATCTCGATCATGGGAAGCGTTCTCTGAAAAGCAAAAAAGGGCATCCGCCCTTCTTCAAAAAGCACAAGGCGTGGTGGGGTCAGCAGGAGCAGCGGGTAGTTGCCATGTCGCACACTCGGCCGGCGTGACGCGGGCCACCTTGATCTTGTGGATTGCAGAAACGCTAGTTTAGCCCAAATCGGCTGTCAATCCTCCGCTTTCAGGGCGATATGCACGAGGTGCGCGATAGAATGCAGCCCGATCCTGCGAGGACTTTCCATGCGCATCCTGGTTACCGGCACCGCCGGCTTCATTGGCGCCGCCCTGGCCCAGCGCCTGCTGGCACGCGGCGACGTGGTCCGCGGCTTCGACAACCACAACAGTTACTACGACCCGGCGTTGAAGGAAGCGCGCCTGGCCCGCTTCATCGACCACCCCAACTACAGCCACCAGCGCGCCGACCTGGCCGATGCCGAGGCGGTGGATCAGGCGTTTGCCGACTTCAAGCCGCAGCGCGTGGTGAACCTGGCCGCCCAGGCCGGCGTGCGCTACTCGATCCGCAACCCGCGCGCGTACGTGCAGAGCAACCTGGCCGGCTTCGTCAACATTCTCGAAGGCTGCCGCCACGGTGGCGTCGAGCACCTGGTCTACGCCTCCTCCAGTTCGGTCTACGGCGCCAATCGCAAACTGCCGTTTGCGGTGGAGGATGCGGTCGACCACCCGGTCAGCCTGTATGCCGCCAGCAAGAAGGCGAACGAGCTGATGGCGCACACGTATAGCCATCTATACGGCATCCCGACCACCGGCCTGCGCTTCTTCACCGTGTATGGCCCGTGGGGCCGGCCGGACATGTCGCCGATCCTGTTCGCCGACCGGATCAGCCGCGGCGAGCCGATCGACGTGTTCAACCATGGCCACCACAGCCGCGACTTCACCTATGTCGACGACATCGTCGAAGGCGTGATCCGCACGCTGGATCAGCCGGCCACGCCCGACCCCGCCTACGACGCCGAGCTGCCGAATCCGGGCACGTCGAACGCGCCTTATCGCGTCTACAACATCGGCAACGACCAGCCGGTGCAGCTGCTGCGCTTCATCGAGCTGCTGGAACAGAACCTGGGGCGCAGCGTGGAAAAACGCCTGCTGCCGATGCAGCCCGGCGACGTGCCCGACACCTGGGCCGACGTGTCGGCGCTGCGCCGCGACGTGGGCTATGCGCCGAGCACCTCGATCGAGGATGGCGTGGCGAAATTCGTGCAGTGGTACCGCGAGTACCACGGCTGATCCGGCCCGCCGAAACTCAGAACGGCTTGGCGAGCACCAGCCAGATCACGCCCAGCAGCAGCAGCACCGGCAGTTCATTGAGCCAGCGCAGGGCCTTCGATGACGGCAGCGCCGCGCCCTTCGCGTTGTTCTTGAGCATGCGGCCAGCCCAGATGAAATACGCCAGCAGCAGCGCCACCAGGGTCAGCTTGGCATCGATCCAGTGCATGCCCGAGGTGACGTTCGGCAAGTTCTGCGGAAACACCCGCCAGCCCTGCCACAGGGTCAGGCCGAACACGAAGGCGAGGCCAAACATGTTGTGGCCGAATTTGTACAGGCGCCGCCCCATCAGCTGCAATCGCGCCTGCACCACGGGTTCGCCAGCGCTTTCGGCCAGGTTCACCAGGATCCGCGGCAGATAGAACACCGTGGCCATCCAGGCGATCACGAACAACAGGTGCAGCGACTTGATCAACAGATAGGTCATGACGGAAACGGATGGCCGCTGCGGCATGCAGCGAAGGTGATGATAACGCGGCGGCGCCGCTCAGGCCGATGCGGGACCCATGCGTTCCAGCAGGGCCTGCAGCAGCCGTTGCTGGATGCCTGCGTCGAGCGGTGCGTCATGCCGGTCGGTGAGCTGGAAGAAGTCCTCGACGCGTTCGCCGAACGTGGCGATGCGGGCATCGTGCACGCGCACCCCGGTGCTCGACATCACCTGGGCCACCGCGGCCAGCAGGCCTGGCCGATCGGTGCCGACCAGCGCCAGCTGGGTCCGGTCGCCGGCGGCGTGGAAGCTGATCCGCGGGGTCATCTGGAAATGTTTCTGATGGCGCGACATGCCGCGCTTGCTCGGTTGCACGCCCGCCGACTGCGCCAGTGCGCGTTGCAGCCGCTGCTGCAATTCCTGGGCACGTGCTGCACTGACCGGCTGCTGGCTGTCCGCATCGAGCAGCAGGAAGGTGTCCAGCGCCATGCCGGTCGACGAGCTGAGGATGCGCGCCTCCATCACCGAGAAACGCAGGCGATCCAGCACGGCGGTCACCGTGGCGAAAAGGCCATCCCGGTCGGGCGTGCAGACGAACAGTTCGGTACTGCCGCGCACCGACAGCGGATGCACCGCCACCAGCGGCACCGCTCCATCGGCCTGCAGGATGGCCGCGGTCTGCCACGCGATCTGCTCGGGCCGATGACGCAGGAAACTGAGTTGGGGGAAGTCGGCCCATACGCGGATCACGTCGGCCTCGGCAAACCCCTGGTCCAGCAGCAGCGCCAGTGCGTATTCGGAACAGTCGCGCACGCGCTGGCCGATGTCGCGCGGCAGCTCGACATCGCTGCGCAGCGCATAGCGGGTGCCGGTGTAGAGATCGGCCAGCAGGCGATCCTTCCAGCCGTTCCACAGGCGCGGACTGGTGCCGATGATGTCCGCCACGGTGAGCAGGTAGAGCTGCCCCAGTTGCTCGCGGTTGTCGACCACCTCGGCGAAACGGTGCACCACGTCCGGGTCGGTGATGTCCTGACGCTGCGCCGTGGTGCTCATCAGCAGATGGTGGCGCACCAGCCAGGCGACGCGTTCGACGTCGGCGGGCGGCAACCCGAGACGGCTGCAGAAGGTCCGTGCATCCTCCTCGCCCAGCAGCGAGTGATCGCCACCGCGCCCCTTCGCGATGTCGTGGAACAGGCCGGCCAGCAGCAGCACCTCGGGCGTGGGCAGGCTGGCCCATATCTCGCAGCCCAGCGCGAACTCGCGTTGTGCCGCGGGGTCGGCGAACCGCGCCAGGTTGCGCAGCACGCGCAAGGTGTGTTCGTCGACCGTGTAGACATGGAACAGGTCGTACTGCATGCGCCCGAACACCTTGCCGAACGCGGGCAGAATCGCCGCCAGCAGGCCGTGCCGGTTCATCCGCCACAACGCCTCCACCGCCGGCGCACCGCGACGCAGCAGTCGCAGGAAGGCGGCCAGCACCTCGCGATCATCGGCCAGTGCATCGCCATGCACGGCGGTGGCCTGGTGGATGCGGCGCATGGAGTCGGCGGTGAAGCCGACCACGCCCGGCTGGTCCAGCCGGGCGATGAAGATCTCCACCAGCGCGGCCGGACGGCGCATGAACAGCTGCGGGTCGATCGCTGCCAGGCGCGATCCGTAACGCACGAACGCCTCCCCCACCGGCAAGGCCTCGCCGGGCGATTCCAGCATTTCCTCGAACCGTTCGGCCACCTGCACGCCCAGCCGCTCCACCTGGCTGGCGGCGCGGTAGTAACCCTGCATGAATTGCTCGACGCCCAGGTTCTTGGCGTGCTCGTCCTCGAAGCCCAAGCGCTCGGCCAGCGCCCGCTGGTAGTCGAACAGCAGCCGCTCCTCGGCGCGTCCGGCCTCCAGATGCAGCGCATAGCGATAGCGGCGCAGGGTCGCCTCGGACTCCTCCAGCACCGACTGTTCCGCCGGGTCGAGCAGGCCTTCGGTGACCATGTCGGCAAGATCGTTGGCGTGCGCCAGCCGCAGGCCCATCCAGCGCAGCGAGTCGAGCGTGCGCAGGCCACCCGGGCCATCCTTCAGATTCGGCTCGAGGTTGTAGGCGGTGTCGTCGTAACGGGCGTGGCGCGCATTGCGTTCGGCCAGCCGCGCGGCCAGATACTCGCGTGGCGGCCACAGCGCCGGATCGTCGACGATCGCGCGCAGCACACCTTCCATTTCCGGATCGCCCGCCAGCCGACGCGCATCCAGCAGGCTGGTGAACACGCTGGCGTCCCGGGCGGCGAGTGCGCGGCACTGGGCCGGATCACGCACCGCATGGCCGACCTTGAGGCCGATGTCCCACAAGGTGGCGAAGCACTGTTCGAGGGCACGCAGGCGCGCCGGCTCCGACGCCCCGGTCAGGGCCAGCAGATCCACGTCGGAGCAAGGAAACAACAGGCCGCGGCCGAAGCCGCCGACCGCGAACAACGCGGTGCCGCCGACCTCACCCAGGCAGGCCATCCACACGTGCGCCACGACCCGCGCCACCGATTCGCCGCGACGGCGCGCCAGCGCACTGGCGTCGGCGCCGTCGCGAAACGCCGTGGCCAACGCCCGGTCGACGTCGCCCAGCAGTTGCCGCAACGCCCGCCGCGCCTCGGCCGAAACGCCGGAGCGCGGCACGGCCACGGGCAGGCGCGGCAAGGGGGGAAGCGTTGGATTCATTGGAGCCGGAAGCAAATGGCAAGGAGTGAGAGGGGCAGTCTGCCATGCCGCGACGGCCCGCTCCGTATCCCGCATCCCGGCTTCTCAGGCATCCGGCCAGGCGGTGAGGATCTCGAAGCCGTCGTCGGTCACCGCGATGGTGTGTTCCCACTGCGCCGACAGCGAGTGATCGCGGGTCACCACGGTCCAGCCGTCCGGCAATTGCCGCGTCTGCGGCTTGCCGGCGTTGACCATCGGCTCGACGGTGAACGTCATGCCCTTCTTCAGCTCGATCCCGGTGCCGGGCTTGCCGTAGTGCAAAACCTGCGGCTCGTCGTGATAGACCTTGCCAATGCCGTGACCGCAATACTCGCGCACCACCGAGAAGCCGGCCGCCTCGGCGTGCTGCTGGATCGCATGACCGACGTCGCCCAGCGTCGCGCCGGGGCGCACGGCCTGGATGCCGCGCATCATCGCCTCGAAGGTGGTGTCCATCAACCGCTTGGCCAGCACCGACGGCGTGCCGGCGACATACATGCGGCTGGTGTCGCCGTGCCAGCCATCCTTGATCACGGTGACGTCGAGGTTGACGATGTCGCCGTCCTTGAGCACCTTGCCCTCGTTCGGGATGCCATGGCAGATCACGTGGTTGACCGAGGTGCACAGGGTCTTGGGAAATCCGTGGTAGCCGACGTTGGCGGGGATCGCCTTCTGCACGTTGACGATGTGCTCGTAGGCGAGCCGGTCGAGCTCCTCGGTGGTGACCCCGGGCCTGACGTGATCCTTGAGCATGGCCAGCACTTCGGCTGCCAGCCGGCCGGCAACGCGCATGCCTTCGAGGTCTTCGGGGGATTTCAGGGTAATGGCCATCGGTTCCACTCATATGGCGGCAAAAGCCAAACAAATCCAGCGACTTGCCGCACCGCCGGCGTACCGGCTACAATTTCGGAGTTTTGCAGGGCCTGCACCTCCATATCTGGAGTGGCCAACGCAAAGCGAACGGGAATTGTAACCCTCCGCGGTACAACACCCAAACCAACGCCACACACGCATCGGCACCGCCTTCGGGGTGCCGCGCCTCGCCCACCCACAAAATCGGGCAAGTCGCGGTCGAAGCCGGGGATGCGTGGAGGTCCCAACCCCCAGGTTCCTTCTCGAGGGAACCGACAATCGGAGCGACACCCCCATGGCACAAGTCACCATGCGTCAGATGCTGGAAGCCGGCGTCCATTTCGGTCACCAGACCCGTTACTGGAACCCCAAGATGGCCCCGTACATCTTCGGCGCCCGCGGCAAGATCCACATCATCAATCTCGAAAAGACCCTGCCGCTGTTCACCGACGCGATGAATTTCCTGTCGGGCCTGGCGCAGAAGCGCGGCACCATCCTGTTCGTCGGCACCAAGCGTTCGGCCCGCGAGCCGTTGGCCGAAGAGGCTGCACGCGCCGGCATGCCGTTCGTCACCTCGCGCTGGCTCGGCGGCATGCTGACCAACTTCCGCACCGTGAAGCAGTCCGTTTCGCGCCTGAAGGAACTGGAAGCGGCCGAGACCGACGGTTCGTTCGACAAGCTGGTCAAGCACGAAGTGCTGGCCCGTCGCCGTGAGCGCGACAAGCTGCAGGCCTCGCTGGGCGGCATCAAGGACATGAACCGCCTGCCCGACGCGCTGTTCGTGATCGACATCGGCCACGAAGACATCGCCGTGCAGGAAGCCAAGAAGCTGGGCATCCCGGTGATCGCCGTGGTCGACACCAACTACAACCCGGAACTGGTCGACTACGCCATCCCGGGCAACGACGACGCGATCCGCGCGATCCAGCTGTACGCCCGCGCCGCTGCCGACTCGATCCTGGAAGGCAAGGCCGCCGCGCCGGCCGCCGCCCAGGGCGACGGCAACGACTTCGTCGAGCTGGACGAGGAAGGCAACCCGGTCGCCAAGGTCGATCGTCCGCGCCGCGAGGCTGCCCCGCGCAAGTCCGCCCCGCGCCGCGAAGGCGGCCGTGACGGCGGTCGTGGTTCGCGCAACGACGCCAGGTAAGCGCGCCGACGGCGGTCAACGGCCGCCGTCAGGCCCTGCCCGAGATCACCGCGCGGTGGCGCCCGTTCGCCACCGCGCCATCCAAGCATTAGAGGATTGACGATGAGCAATATTTCCGCACAACTGGTCAAGGAGCTGCGCGAGCGGTCCGGCGCCGGCATGATGGAATGCAAGAAGGCCCTGGTCGAGAACAACGCCGACATCGAAACCGCGATGGAATGGCTGCGCAAGTCCGGCCTGGCCAAGGCTGACAAGAAGGCCAGCCGCATCGCTGCCGAAGGTCGCATCGTGGCTGCCCAGAGCGCCGGCAAGGCCGTGCTGGTCGAGATCAACTGCGAAACCGATTTCGTGGGCAAGGACGCGAGCTTCCTGAAGTTCAGCGACACCGTCGCCGACGTCGCGCTGAACTCCGGTGCTGCCGACATCGACGCACTGAAGGCAGCCGCCTACCCGGGCGCCAGCAATGTCGAGGAAGCCGCCAAGAGCCTGATCGCCACCATCGGCGAAAAGATCGACGTGCGTCGCATGGCGGTCGTCAAGAATGACGGCGTGATCGGCAGCTACACCCACGGCGGCCGCATCGGCGTGCTGGTGGCGCTCAAGGGTGGCTCCGAAGAGCTGGCCAAGGGCATCGCCATGCACGTGGCGGCGATGAACCCGGCGCACATCCGCGCCGAGGACGTCCCGGCCGAATTCCTGGCCAAGGAAAAGGAGATCGCGCTGAGCCTGATGTCCGACAAGGAAAAGGCCAAGCCGGCCGACATCCTCGAGAAGATCATCTCCGGCAAAGTGCAGAAGATCGTCTCCGAAGTGACCCTGCTGGGCCAGCCTTACGTGCTGGACACCAACGTCACCGTGGCCGACGCGCTGAAGAAGGAAGGCGCCGACGTCATCTCGGTGGCTCGCCTGGCGGTTGGCGAAGGCATCGAGAAGGTGCAGGAAGACTACCTGGCCGAAGTGGCCAAGGCGATGCAGGGCTGAACCCCCGGCAAGTCGTTGCACAACGAAAGGCCGCGAGCAATCGCGGCCTTTTTCATTCCCTGGCGCCTGAAACCAGGGCCCCGCTTCCCGATTCGCGGAAAATTTCGCGGATGGCCACGGCGAACGCCCCGACCACGGGCCGCTGCCACTACAATAAGCCGGTTTACCCCACACAATCCGGAGCCCCCATGAGCGACCAGCCCAAGTACCGCCGCATCCTGCTCAAGCTCTCCGGTGAAGCCCTGATGGGCGATGCCGACTACGGCATCGATCCCAAGGTGATCGGCCGGCTGGCCGATGAAATCATCGAGGTGCAGAAGACCGGCGTGCAGATCGGCATCGTGATCGGCGGCGGCAACATCTTCCGCGGCGCCGGCCTCGCCGCCGCCGGCATGGACCGGGTCACCGGCGACCACATGGGCATGCTGGCCACCGTGATGAACGCGCTGGCGATGCAGGACGCGATCGAGAAGCGCGGCGGCTACGCACGAGTCACCAGCGCGATCCAGATCCACGACGTGGCCGAGGATTACATCCGCCGCCGCGCCATTCGCCACATCGAGAAGGGCCGCATCGTGCTGTTCGCCGCCGGCACCGGCAATCCGTTCTTCACCACCGATTCCGCGGCCGCCCTGCGCGCGGTAGAGATCGGCGCGGACCTGCTGCTGAAGGCGACCAAGGTCGATGGCGTGTACACCGCCGATCCGGCCAAGCATGCCGACGCGACCCGTTATGACCGACTCGGCTACGACGACGTGATCGAGCGCAAGCTGGCGGTGATGGACACCGCCGCGATCGCCCTGTGTCGCGACCAGCAGATGCCGCTGCGCATCTACGACATGACCGTGGCCGGCAACCTGATGCGGATCATGCGCGGCGAGTCGATCGGCACCCTGGTCGACGGCGGCTGACCGCGCCGCAACAAGCCGCCACGGCGGCCGCTGCTATAATCACCCGTTGCACGATTCACCGGGAAGCACGACATGCTCAATGACATCAAGAACGATGCGCAGACCCGCATGGGCAAGAGCATCGACTCGCTCAGGCACGACCTCACCCGCATCCGCACCGGCCGCGCCAGCACCTCGCTGGTGGACGGCATCAAGGTGTCCTACTACGGCTCGGACATGCCGCTGGCGCAGGTCGCCTCGGTCTCGCTGTCCGATGCGCGCACCATCCTGATCACGCCATGGGAAAAGAACATGGTGGCGCCGATCGAGAAGGCCCTGATGGCTTCGGACCTGGGCATCACGCCGACCACCGCCGGCACCGTGATCCGCCTCAACATGCCCGCACTGACCGAGGAGCGCCGCCGCGAGCTGGCCAAGCTGGTCGGCCACGAGGGCGAGAACGCCAAGATCGCGATCCGCAACGTCCGTCGCGACGCCCTGCAGCAGGTCAAGGACCTGCTCAAGGAAAAGCTGATCACCGAGGACGAAGACCGCCGTGTCGACGACGAGATCCAGAAGCTCACCGATCGCGCGGTGAAGGACGTCGATGTCGTGGTCAAGGCCAAGGAAGAGGAGCTGATGGCGCTCTGAGCGTCATCGCCCCATCATGCCCGGCGCCGACGTCGCCCAGGTGCCGCGCCACATCGCCATCGTGATGGATGGCAACGGGCGCTGGGCGAAAGCACGGCATCGCCCCCGCAGCTTCGGCCACAATGCCGGCCGCAAGGCCGTGCGCGAAGTGATCGAGGCCTGCCTGCGCGAAGGCGTGCAGGCGTTGACCCTGTTCGCGTTCTCCAGCGAAAACTGGCAACGCCCACAGGAAGAAGTGGGCGCGCTGATGGGGCTGTTCGTGCGGGCGCTGGACAAGGAAGTGGACGAACTGCACGGCCACGGCGTGCGGCTGCGCTTCATCGGCAATCTCGACGCCTTCGAGGCGAACCTGCGCGAGCGGATGCAGGCGGCGATGGCGCGCACCGCCGGCAACGACCGGCTGCAGGTGAACATCGCGGTGAGCTACGGCGGCCGCTGGGACATCGTGCAGGCCAGCCGCCAGGCCGCCGCCGCGGTGGCTCGCGGCGAATTGCGCGCGGACGACATCGATGAGGCCCGACTTGGCCAGTGGATGAGCCTGGCCGAACTGCCGCCGCTGGACCTGTTCATCCGCACCGGCGGCGAATGCCGCATCAGCAATTTCCTGTTGTGGCAGGTCGCGTACGCCGAGCTGTACTTTACCGATACCTTGTGGCCCGATTTCGACCAGGCTTGCCTGCGCCGGGCCATCGAAGACTATGCCCGCCGGGAGCGCCGTTTTGGCCGTACCGGCGAGCAGGTCACCCCAGTTTCCTAGAGGATTCCCATGCTGCTTCAGCGCATTCTCACCGCCCTGGTGCTCGCGCCGCTGGCGATCCTGATCATCCTGCTGCCGTCCACCGGCATCTTCGGTGCGATCGTCGCGCTGGCCTTCCTCGCCGCCTGGTGGGAATGGGCCCAGCTGAGCGGACTGAAGAACCGTTCGGCGCGCATCGTGCTGCTGCTCGCGGCTGCCGGCGTCTTCATCCTGCTCTGGCTTGCCCGGGGCAGCGCATGGACACCGTGGCTGCTCGCCGTCGGCGTGGCCTGGTGGGTGGTGGCCTGCCTGTGGCTGCGCCATTTCGCCTTCGGCGCCGCGCCCACGCGCGAGAACCTGACCTTGAAGCTGATCGCCGGCGTCTTCGTGATCTTCCCCACCTGGGTCGCACTCACCAGCATCCACGGCCGCCTGCCGCACGGTCACTGGTGGACCCTGCTGGCCCTGGTGATCGTGTGGGCCTCGGACATCGGCGCGTATTTCAGCGGCCGCACCTTCGGCAAGCGCAAGCTGGCGCCGCAGATCAGTCCCGGCAAGACCTGGGCCGGTGCATACGGCGCGATGGTCGCCGGCGTGCTGGTCGCCGATGTGGGTGGCTGGCTGCTCGGCGTGCGCGGGAGCTCGCTGCTTGCGCTGGCGGTGCTGGCCGCTGCCACGGTGGCGATATCGATCGTGGGCGACCTGCTGGAAAGCCTGATGAAGCGGCACGCCCAGGTAAAGGATTCGGGCAGCATCTTTCCCGGCCACGGCGGCCTGATGGATCGACTGGACAGCGTATTCGCCGCGCTGCCGGTGTTCGCCGCCGGCCTGCTGTTGCTGGACATCTGACATGCAGGACATTGCCGTACTCGGCGCCACCGGCTCGATCGGCGGCAGCACGCTCGACGTGATCGCGCGTCACCCCGGGCGCTTTCGTGCCACAGTGCTGACGGCGCACCGCCAGGTCGAGGCCCTGGTCGGCTTGTGCGTGAAACACCGACCCGAACTGGCGGTGATCGCCGATCCTGCGCTCGAAGGCGAACTGGCCCGTCGCCTGGGCGCCGCGGGGGTACGTTGCGAGGTGGCCAGCGGCCATGCCGCGCTGACCACGGCCGCTTCCGGCCAGCTGTGCGACACCGTGGTGGCCGCCATCGTGGGCGCCGCGGGGCTGGAGTCCACGCTGGCCGCCGCGCGCACGGGCAAGCGCCTGCTGCTGGCCAACAAGGAATCCATCGTGATGGCCGGCCCGCTGCTGCTGGAGGCCGTCGCCACCGGCAAGGGCGCGCTGATTCCCGTCGATTCCGAACACAACGCGATCTTCCAGTGCCTGCCCGGCGGCCGACCCGAGCTGGCTCGAAGCGGCGTGCGCCGGCTGGTCCTGACTGCCTCGGGCGGCCCGTTCCGCGGCCGCACGCGGGCCGAACTGGCCGGCATCACGCCGGACCAGGCCTGCAAGCACCCGAACTGGGTGATGGGGCGCAAGATCTCGGTCGACTCGGCCACCCTGATGAACAAGGGCCTGGAAGTCATCGAGGCCCACCACCTGTTCGCCGCGCCGGCCGAGGTCATCGACGTGGTGGTGCACCCGCAGAGCCTGATCCACTCGATGGTCGAGTACGTCGACGGCTCGGTGCTGGCCCAGCTGGGCAATCCGGACATGCGCACCGCGATCGCCCATGCCCTGGCCTGGCCGGAACGGATCGAGTCCGGCGTGCCTTCGCTGGACCTGGCCCGGTGCGCTCCGCTGCAGTTCGAGCCGCCGGACCTGGTCACCTTCCGCTGCCTGGCGCTGGCTTTCCAGGCCTTGCGTGCCGGCGGCGATGCCCCCGCCGTACTGAACGCGGCCAACGAGATCGCCGTGGAAGCCTTCCTCGGCGGCGCACTGCCCTTCCTGTCGATCGCCGACGTGGTCGAGTCGGTACTTGCGGAACTGCCGGCGCAAGCCGTGGTCGATGTTGGAACGCTTTGTGAACGCGACCGCATGGCGCGGGAGGCCGCCCGGCGCGTCCTGCGCAATGCTTGCTGATATTCTTGCTCCGATGACTTTCTGCCCCGGTATTTGATGACTTCCTTCTTCGGCTCGGTGTTCTGGTTGCTGGTCACGCTCGGTGTGCTGGTGACCTTCCATGAGTTTGGCCATTACTGGGTCGCGCGCCGCTGTGGGGTCAAGGTGCTGCGCTTCTCGGTCGGCTTCGGCAACGCGATCTGGAAACGCATCGGCCGCGACGGCACCGAATACCAGATCGCCGCGATTCCACTGGGCGGTTACGTCAAGATGCTGGATGCCCGCGAGGGTGAGGTCGACCCTGCCCTGCAGTCACAGGAATTCACCGGCAAGTCGGTATGGAAGCGCATCGCCATCGTCGCCGCCGGCCCGGGCTTCAACCTGATTTTCACCGTCGCCGCGTTCTGGCTGATGTTCATGCTGGGCCGACCCGATGCCGCCCCGCTGGTCACCGCCACGCCGCAGAGCATCGCCGCCAGGGCCGGCATCCAGCCGGGTGACCGTATCCTCCGCGTCGATGGCGAAGAGGTAGGCACCTATACCGATGCAATGGACGGCGTGGTCAACGCCCTGCTCGGGCGTTCGCCGCTGCCGCTGACCGTTCGGGGCACCGATGGTCGCCAGCGCGAACTGATATTGCCGCTGGACGAGCTGCCCGCCGGCGAAGGCGTGGCCAGCTATCTGGATCAACTGGGGCTGAAGCTGGCCTCGTCCCCGGCGATCGCCGCCAGCGTGCTGCCCGGCATGCCGGCGGCACTTGGCGGCATGCAGGGCGGCGACCGGATCGTCTCGATCAACGGCCAGCCGGTGACCGACTACGCCGCGTTCCAGAAACTGGTGCCACTCGAGGCCGCAAAATCGCCGCACCTGAAACTGGCGATCGAGCGGGGCGGCAAGCCACTGGTGCTGGCGGTCGACGCGCGGCACGAGTCCATCGAAGGCCAGCCGGTCAGCTGGATCATCGGCGTCAATGGCCCCGGTCCCGAACAGGTGACCTTGCGTTACGGGCCGATCAGGGCGTTTTCCGCCTCGCTCGACGCCACCTGGCGCAATACCGCGCAGACCTTCAACCTGATCGGCAAGATGATCAGCGGCCAGGCTTCGACCAACAACCTGTCCGGCGTGATCGGCATCGCCTCGGTGGCCAATCAGTCCGCCAGCATGGGGCTGCCGTGGTTCCTGAATTTCCTGGCACTCATCTCGCTGAGCCTGGCAATCCTCAACCTGCTGCCGATCCCGGTCCTGGATGGCGGGCACCTGCTGTATTATCTTGTGGAGTTGGTCAAGGGCAGTCCGGTCAGCGAACAGACGATGGTGGTCGGCCAGTACATCGGCATCGCCTTGCTGTTCACCCTGATGGGGCTGGCTTTCTACAACGACATCCATCGCATGCTGCCGTCGTGATGCCGACGCACGGCGACAACGGGATCACGATGACAGGCCTGACTGCGCCAGCCGCGGCAAGCTGCAGCGGTGTTTCAGGTCGCTCCCTGTCTCGGCAGGGCGCGTTTCTTTTTCGGGAAGGGGTTCGTCCCTGCCCCATGCTCTTGATCGGGGCGGCCGCGCTGGCCGCTTCATCGAAATAACCCAACGGAATCGACGATGAAGCGTATCGCCGCGCTGATCCTGCTTGCCTCCCTCTCCGCCAATGCGTTCGCGTTCGATCCCTTCGTGGTGTCGGACATCCGCATTGACGGCCTCAGCCGGATTTCCGCCGGTACCGTCTACAACTATCTGCCGATCAACAAGGGCGACCAGCTAACCAACGACGGGGCGCAGCGCGCCATCCGCGCGCTGTACCAGACCAAGTTCTTCAGCGATGTCGAGATGGATCGCGAAGGCAGCATCCTGGTGATCAAGGTGGTCGAGCGCCCCTCGATTGCCAAGCTGACCCTGCGCGGCAACAAGGACATCAAGACCGACGACCTCAAGAAGGGCCTGAAGGAGATCGGCCTCACCGAGGGCGAGACCTTCGACCGGCTGGCGCTGGACAACGTGCAGCAGGAACTGATCCGGCAGTACTACAACCGCGGCAAGTACAATGTTTCGGTCGACCCGCACGTGACCCGGCTGGATCGCAACCGCGTCGCCATCGAGATCGAGATCCGCGAAGGCAAGGCCGCCAAGATCAAGGAACTGAACATCCTCGGCAACCACGCGTTCAGCGACAAGGACATCCGCGAAGGTTTCGAATCGGACACCAGCAGCTGGATGTCCTGGTATTCGAAGGATGACCAGTATTCGCGCGAAAAGCTGTCCGGGGATCTCGAGAAGCTGCAGTCCTACTACATGGACCGCGGCTACGCCGACTTCGGTATCGACTCCACCCAGGTAGCGATCGCACCGGACAAGCGGTCGATGTACATCGACGCCAGCATCAAGGAAGGCGAGGTCTATACGGTCAGCGACGTGAAGCTGCTGGGCGACCTGATCCTGCCTGAAAAGACCATGCGCTCACTCGTCTTCACCAAGGCGGGCGCCACCTTCAATCGTGCCGCGATCGAAGCCAGCAGCAAGGCGATCAAGGCGGTACTGGCCAACATCGGCTATGCCTATGCCAAGGTCACGCCGATTCCCAAGCTGGACAAGGAAAAGCGCACGGTCGACCTGACCATGTACGTCGAGCCCGGCCAGCGCGTCTACGTGCGCCGGGTGATCTTCCAGGGCAATACGCGCACCGAGGACGGCGTGCTGCGCCGCGAGCTGCGCCAGCTGGAGGGTTCCTGGTATTCGCAGGCCGCCATCGACCGTTCCAAGGTTCGTCTGCAGCGGCTCGGCTACTTCAAGACAGTCGACATCGACAAGGCGCGCGTCCCGGGCACCCAGGACAAGGTGGACGTCACCGTCAAGGTGGAGGAGCAGTCGGCCGGCAGCATGCAGTTCGGCATCGGCTACTCGCAGTACTCCGGCATCATCCTGAATGCCTCGGTGTCGCAGAACAACCTGTTCGGCACCGGCGACAGCTTCTCGATCAGCGGCGAGCGCAGCACGTACTACACGCGCCTGGGATTGAATTACTACAACCCCTACCTGACCGACAGCGGCATCGGCATCGGCTACAGCGCCTCGTACTCGAAGACCGACTACGGCAACACCGACTTCGCCAACTACGCGACAAGCACGACAAGTTTCTCCTCCTATCTCGGCATTCCGATCAGCGAAACCGACGGCTTGCGCGTGGGCCTGGGCATCAGCAGCAACAAGGTCAACCTGTACCCGGGCTACAGCCCGCTGGTGCTGATCGACTACCAGAACGAGATCGGCAACAAGACGATCCACACCTGGACCGGCACGCTGGGCTGGAACCACGACACCCGCAATGGCTACTGGGCGCCGACCCGCGGTGGCCTGATCTCGGCCTCGACCGACGTCGCCCTGCCCGGCTCGACCGTGCAGTACTGGAAGCTCAACACCGAACTCAACCACTACTGGCCGATCGGCAAGGGCTTCGTGCTGTATCTGGATGGCCAGGTCGGCTACGGCAAGACCTATGGCAAGAACGGCATCAGCGACGATGCCTACGATGCATTGGCCGCGGCCAGCAAGGCCGACAATGTCAACCAGGGCCACATCATCACCGACATGCGCCAGGACCTGCCGTTCTGGCAGAACTACTACGCCGGCGGCGTGCGCGACGTGCGCGGCTTCCAGGACAACACCCTGGGTCCGCGCGTGTGCATCGATGGCAGCACGCCTGATGCCAAGGGCATGTGCAACAACGGCGCCTACTACTCCCAGCCGATCGGCGGCGCGTTCAAGGTCCTGGGCACGGCCCAGGTCTTCCTGCCGCTGCCGTTCCTGAAGGACGTCAACACCGCCCGCGTGTCCTGGTTCATGGACGTCGGCAACGTGTACAAGGACTACAAGAGCTTCGATGCCTCCGAACTGCGCGCATCAACCGGTCTCTCGCTGCAGTGGCAGGCGCCGATCGGCCCGCTGATCATCAGCCTGGCCGTGCCGTTCCGCTCCAAGGACGCCGATCGCCATTACGAGGAACGCATCCAGTTCACCTTCGGCAGCCAGTTCTGATTCCATACGGAAGTGGATCGGAAAGCGCGGCCCGGCCGCGCTTTCTTTTGCCGGAAGGGTCGACTGCACGCCGCGCCGCCACCCTCTACAATGGCCGGCAGGTTCCGGAGCAAGCATGAGCACAATCCATTACACGGTGGCCGGGCTGGCCGAGCGGTTCGGCCTGGTCGCAAGCGGCGATGGCGCGCGGGTGATCGACGGCGTCGGCACTCTGGCGGGCGCCGGTCCCAGCCAGCTCAGCTTCCTGTCCAACAGCAAGTACAGCGGCCAGCTGGCAGCCACCCGCGCCGGCGTGGTGGTGTTGCGCGAAGCGGACCTGGCCGCGTGCCCGACGGCGGCGCTGGTCGCCTCCGATCCCTATGTGGCCTACGCGAAACTTGCCGCCCTGTTCGAACGGATGCCTGCCGCCGCAGCGGGCATCCACCCCAGCGCCGTGGTGGCCGACAGCGCGCAGGTCGATCCCGGCGCCAGCGTCGGGCCGGGCTGCGTTGTCGGCGAGCGTGCGGTGATCGCGGAGGGAGTAGTGCTCGGCCCACACTGCATCGTCGGCGAGGACTGCACGGTCGGCGCGCATTCACGACTGATCGCCCGGGTCACCCTGGTGACCCGGGTCACGCTGGGCCAGCGCGTGCTGGTGCACCCCGGTGCGGTGATCGGCTCGGACGGCTTCGGCCTGGCCTTCGACCGGGACCACTGGATCAAGCTGCCCCAGCTCGGCGGCGTGCGCATCGGCGACGATTGCGAGATCGGGGCCAACACCACGATCGACCGCGGCGCACTGGACGACACCGTGCTGGAAGAGGACGTGCGGCTGGACAACCAGATCCAGATCGCCCACAACGTGCACGTCGGCGCGCACACCGCGATGGCCGGCTGCGCCGCAGTAGCCGGCAGCGCGAGGATCGGCCGTTACTGCATGATCGGCGGCAACGCCGGCGTGCTTGGCCATCTGGAACTGGCCGACCGGGTTACCATTACCGCCAAGAGCCTGGTCACGCATTCGATCCGCGAACCGGGCGAATATTCATCGGGCGTGCCCCTGCAGGACAACCGCCAGTGGCGAAAGAATGCGGCGCGCTTCAAGCATCTGGACGAGTACGCGCGTCGACTGTCGACGCTGGAGAAGGACAGCGACAATGAGTGAAAACAGCGACTTCATGACCCTGCCGATCGATGTGGAGCAGATCCGGGAATTGCTCCCCCACCGCTACCCGTTCCTGCTGGTGGACCGCGTGATCGAGATCGTGCCCGAGGTCAGCGTGGTCGCGATCAAGAACGTGACCATCAACGAGCCGTTCTTCCAGGGCCATTTCCCCGGACACCCGGTAATGCCTGGCGTACTGATCATCGAGGCGATGGCGCAGGCCGCCGGCCTGCTGACCCAGGTCAGCCGCCACATGAAGGGCGACAAGGTCAGCCCGCTGTTCTACCTGGTCAAGGTCGACAACGCGCGCTTCAGCGCCCCGGTGGTTCCCGGCGACCAGTTGCGCATGGAAGTCAGCCTGAAACGGCTGATGCGCGGCATGGGCATCTTCGAGGCGCGCTCCCTGGTCGATGGCAAGGAAGTGGCCAGTTGCGAATTGATGTGCGCCGCGAGGTCGGGCAAATGATCCATCCCACCGCACTGATCGACCCCTCCGCCATCATCGGCGCCAACGTCAGCATCGGCGCGTACAGCGTGATCGGTGCCGAGGTGGAGATCGGCGAAGGCACCGTGATCGGGCCGCATGTGGTGATCGAGGGACCGACCCGGATCGGCCGCGACAACCGAATCAACCAGTTCGCCTCGCTGGGTGGCGATCCGCAAGACAAGAAGTGGCAGGGCGAACGCACCGAACTGGTGATCGGCGACCGCAACCTGATCCGCGAATTCACCACGATCAACCGCGGCACCGGTGACGGTGGCGCGATCACCCGGCTCGGCAACGACAACTGGGTGCTGGCGTACGTGCACATCGCGCACGACTGCCAGATCGGCAACAACGTGGTGTTCTCCAACTACTCGGCGCTGGCCGGGCACGTCAGCATCGGCGACTGGACGATCCTGTCCGGCTACTCCGGCGTGCACCAGTTCTGCAAGGTCGGCGCGCATGCGTTCATCGGCATGGGCTGCCTGGTCGGCCACGACGTGCCGCCGTTCGTGATGATGGCCAACGAACAGCACGGGCGCCCGCGGGGCATCAACAGCGAAGGCCTGAAGCGCCGTGGTTTCGACGCGCCGCGGATCGCCGCGATCAAGCGCGCCTACCGCACCCTGTACATGGCCGGCCTGTCGCTGCCCGAAGCCCGCGAAAAGCTGGCCGAACAGGCGCGCGAAAGCGACGACGTGCGCGCCATGCTGGAGTTCCTCGACCACAGCGAGCGCGCGCTCGCCCGATAAGCGCATCGCGCTTATCGGGAAATCAAGCACGCGCTCTGGTTCTCGCCTCACGAAGGAGACGAAATGCAAAACAGCGACGTCTCCACGCAAACGCCCCTGATCGCCATCATTGCCGGCGAAGACTCCGGTGACCAGCTCGGCGCCGACCTGATCGTCGCCTTGCGCCGACGCTATCCTCAGGCGCGTTTCGTGGGCATCGGTGGCGCGCGCATGCAGCGCGAAGACTTCGAGTCCTGGTACGACATCCACGAGTTGTCGCTGTTCGGTTTCAGTGAAGTCATCCTCCACCTGCCCCGGCTGCTGCGCCTGCGCAAGGCGCTGGTCGCGCGCCTGCTCGAGCTGAAACCCGACGTCGTGGTCGGCATCGACGCGCCGGATTTCAACCTCGGTGTGGAGCAGCGCCTGAAACAGGCCGGCCTGCTGACCGTGCACTACGTCAGCCCGTCGGTATGGGCGTGGCGCGAGAAACGCGCCGAGAAGATCGGCCGCAGCGCCCATCGGGTGCTCTGCCTGTTCCCGATGGAACCGGCGATCTATGCGAAGCACGGCATCGATGCGCGCTTCGTCGGTCATCCGCTGGCCGATCGTTTCGCCCTGGTGTCTGACCGCGTGGGCGCGCGCGACGTGCTGCAGTTGCCGCAACAGGCGCCCGTGCTCGCCGTACTGCCCGGCAGCCGGCTTTCCGAATTGAGCCGGCTGGGCCAGCCGTTCATCGAGGCCGCCAGTCGCGTCGCCACGGCCGTCCCGGGCCTGCGCGTGGTCATTCCCGCGGCCAACGCCCGGGTCCGCGCGAAGCTCGACGCGCTGCTCGCCCACGTCCCCCAGGGCGAATCCCGCCCGCTGCTGCTCGACGGCCACGCGCACGAGGCGATGTTGGCGGCCGACGTGGTGCTGCTGGCGTCGGGCACCGCCACGCTGGAGGCGATGCTGGCCAAGCGGCCGATGGTGGTGGGCTATCGCGTGGCACCGATGAGCTATCGCATCGCCCGCGCGCTGAAGATGCTGAAGACCGACATCTATTCGCTGCCGAACATCCTGGCACGCGCCAGCGGCATCGATATCGGTGGCGGCCTGCTGGTGCCGGAACTGATGCAGGACGACTGCACCGCGGAGAACCTCGCTGCCGCCACCCTGGCGCTGTTCAAGGACAGCGAGCGGCGTGGCGCGGTGGTCGCCGCCTTCGAGCAATTGCACCAGGCGCTGCGCGGCGGGCTGGACGATCAGGCCGGCGATCGCGCCGCGGCGGCCATCGCCGAGCTGATCGATGCACGGAATCCCGGCCATGGCTGAGCGTTCCGCGAGTACCTGCTCCCCACCTCAACCCTCCCCCTCGGGCGGGATGAGGCAAACGCAAGACGCGCGGGACTCGATTGGAGCGAGCCTGTTCGTGGCCGGCGTGGACGAAGCGGGACGTGGCCCGCTGGCCGGCCCGCTGGCCGTCGCCGCGGTGATCCTCGACCCGTCCCGCCCGATCCCCGGTCTGGACGATTCGAAGAAGCTCAGCGAGGCGAAACGCGAGGCGCTTTATCCCCTGATCATCGAGCGCGCGCTGGCCTGGTGCGTGGTGCTGATCGAACCGGACGAGATCGACCGCCTGAACATCTTCCAGGCCACCATGACCGGCATGAGCCGCGCGGTTGCCGGCCTCGCACCGGGTGCGCACGAAGCCCTCGTCGACGGCAACCAGTTGCCGAAGGACCTGCCCTGTCCCGGCCGGGCGATCGTCGGCGGCGATGCGCTGGAACCGGCCATCAGCGCCGCCTCGATCCTGGCCAAGGTCAGCCGTGACCGCCTGATGGTGGCCATGGAAAACCTCCATCCCGGCTACGGCTTCGCCGCGCACAAGGGTTATCCCACGCCGGCGCACCTGGCTGCGCTGCAGATGCTCGGCCCCTGTGCCCAGCACCGCCGCAGCTTCGCCCCGGTGCGACTGCTGCTGGATCAGGCAAGGCTGTTCTGACCGCCGGGAGCGCTTGTTCCCGTTCCAGCCACGATCGCGCATTCCGATGAGATTGATCCGCATAGGCCATCGGTCTATGCAACTTTCCCCCGCGCGCGCGCATCATTACCTTCAAGGAAACCCGCACAGCACGGATGCGCCCGTTGCACCGGCCCGTACCGACCTGCCGGCCCGCTCGCCAGCGAACTCGCACGCGTTCCCAGGGAACGCAGGAGTCACGCCATGATGCATCCGCAAAGCCACCCGACCACCCCGTCGCCATCGACCGCGGCGTCCGCATGGGAACCGGTTCTCGACACGACCGATCGCACCGACGAAACCCCGCTGTCGCACGCCGACTACAACCTGCAACCGCTGCGGGTACAGGCGCTCGATCATTACATGAGCACCGCCGGCGAGGACGAGCGCTTCTTCGTCCGCTGAGCCGGCAGGCCGTTCCGATCAGGCCACGTGGCCCGACTTCCTCGCTCCGCGGCATGTTGCTACGCTGGCGCGTACCCCGGGGGAATGGAAGAGATGCGCAGAATCGCGATCGTGCTGCCTGGCCTGTTGCTTGGCCTGCTGCTTTGCTGCCATGCCGTTGCCGGCGACAGGCCGGGACTCCATCCGGGCGACACGCCGCCGGATGCGCTGGGCACCACGCAGCGAGGCCAGGAGGTGACCGTCTCCTCGCTGCACGGCAAGGTCGTGGTGATCAGTTTCTGGGCCACCTGGTGCGGCTACTGCATGGAAGAGATTCCCGTGCTGGCGAAGCGGCAGTTGCTGGCGACCCGGCGCGGCCTGCCGCTGCAGGTGGTGGCGGTCAATCATCGGGAAGACCGCGACACCTTCGTGCGAACCTCGCGCGTACTGCGCAGGAGCCTGCCCGAACTGCTGGTCACCTGGGACCGTGACGGCACGATCGGCAAGCCCTACGGCGTCAGCGGCATTCCGGTGATGGTGATGCTGCGTCGCGACGGCAGCATCGCCCACGTCCATGTCGGCTACGGTGCCGACATGCTGGACACGCTGGTCGGCGAGATCAACGCCCTGCTGCTCGAACAGCCTGCCGCGACGGCGGCCGTCACCAGGCCTTGAGTTGATCGGGCCTTGAGCCGATCGGGGCGCCAGCGCGCTTCGCGCAAACCGCGCGGAAGTCAATCTTGCCGCTGCCCCGGCCGCCGGGTAGCCTGCATGAATTCAGTGCGTAAACCGGCATGACCGTCAGCTACACCCACCTGCACCTGCACAGCGAATATTCGCTGGTCGACTCGACCATCCGCATCAAGGCGCTGGTCGCCGCCTGCGTGCGCGACGGCATCCCGGCGGTGGCACTGACCGACGACAGCAACATGTTCGCACTGGTGAAGTTCTACAAGGCCTGCAGCGCCGCCGGCATCAAGCCGATCGGCGGTTGCGACCTGTGGATTTCCTCCAGCGACGACCCGCGCCCGTGGCGACTCACCCTGCTGTGCCAGAACCGCGACGGTTATCTCAACCTGTCGCGACTGGTCTCGCGCGCGTGGCAGGAAGGTCAGCACGGCGGGCGCGCCCTGGTCGACGTGTCGTGGCTCACCGCCGGCGCCACCGAGGGCCTGATCGCCCTGCTCGGACGCGACAGCGAAACCGCTCGCCTCGCCATCGGCCAGGGCATCGACGCGGCGCAGGTCAGGTTGCGTCCGCTGGCCCGGCTGTTTCCCGACCGGCTGTATCTGGAGCTGACCCGCTGCGGCCGCGACGGCGAGGAAAACTGGAACACCGCCGCCTTGGCACTGGCCGGCGAACTGGCGCTGCCGGTGCTGGCCAGCAACGACGTGCGCTTCCTCAAGCAGGATGACTTCGCCGCGCACGAAGCACGCGTATGCATCAACCAGGGCCGCGTGCTGGCCGACCCCAAACGCCCCCGCGAATACAGCGACCAGCAATACCTGAAGACGCCCGCCGAGATGGCCGCGCTGTTCGCGGATATTCCCGAGGCGCTGGAAAACACCGTCGAACTGGCCAAGCGCTGCACGCTGGAACTGAAGTTCGGCACGTACTACCTGCCCGACTTCCCGGTTCCCGAAGGCCACGACCTCGACAGCCATATCCGCGAGCTGTCGCGGCAAGGCCTGCGCGAGCGCCTGGAAAACGCGCCGCTGGCAGCCGACCACACGCTGGACGACTACAACGCCCGGCTGGAACGCGAGCTGGACGTCATCGTCAAGATGGGCTTCCCCGGCTACTTCCTGATCGTGGCGGACTTCATCAACTGGGGCAAACAGAACGGCATCCCGGTCGGCCCCGGGCGCGGTTCGGGCGCCGGCTCGCTGGTGGCCTGGGCGCTGAAGATCACCGACCTCGACCCGTTGCAGTTCAACCTGCTGTTCGAGCGCTTCCTCAACCCCGAACGCGTGTCGATGCCCGACTTCGACATCGACTTCTGCATGGATCGCCGCGACGAGGTGATCGACTACGTGGCGCGCAAGTACGGTCGCGACCGCGTCAGCCAGATCATCACCTACGGCTCGATGGCGGCCAAGGCCGTGCTGCGCGACTCCGGCCGCGTGCTCAGCATGCCGTACGGCCAGGTCGACCGGCTGGCCAAGATGGTGCCGCCGCGACCGCTCGACCTGACACTTTCCGACGCGCTCGGCCGCTCCGAGAAATCGAAGAAGGAGACCGACCGCGTCGTCAAGGAGTTCTGCGAAACCTATGAGCAGGACGAGGACGCCCGTGCACTGATCGACCTGGCGCTGAGCCTGGAAAACCTCACCCGCAACGCCGGCAAGCACGCTGGCGGCGTGGTGATCGCGCCGACCCCGCTGACCGACTTCGCGCCGCTGTACTGCGAAGCCGGCGGCGGCGGCGTGGTGACCCAGTACGACAAGGACGACGTCGAAGCGGTCGGCCTGGTGAAGTTCGACTTCCTCGGCCTGCGCACGCTGACCATCATCGACTGGGCGGTGAAGGCGATCAACGCGCGCCGTGCGAAAAGCAGACCCCATCTGCCCTCCGGGCATCTTCCCCTGCAGGCAGGGGAAGACAATCCGGAGCAGCCTGCGGCTGCCGCAGGCTCCATGGGCGAGGGGCCGCTGGACATTTCCCAAATACCGCTGGATGACCCGGCGCCGTACGAGCTGCTGAAGAAGGCGCAGACGGTCGCGGTGTTCCAGCTCGAATCCTCCGGCATGCAGCGCATGCTGAAGGACGCCAAGCCCGACCGCTTCGAGGACATCATCGCGCTGGTGGCGCTGTACCGCCCCGGCCCGATGGACCTGATCCCGAGCTTCGTGGCGCGCAAGCACGGCCGCGAGGACGTGGAGTATCCCGACCCGCGCGTCGAACCGATCCTGAAAGAGACCTACGGCATCATGGTCTACCAGGAGCAGGTGATGCAGATGGCGCAGATCGTGGGCGGCTACTCGCTCGGCGGCGCCGACCTGCTGCGCCGCGCGATGGGCAAGAAGAAACTGGAGGAAATGGCCAAGGAGCGCGCCAAGTTCCGCGAGGGTGCGGCGAAGGACGGCCTCACCGGAGAGAAGGCCGATTCCATCTTCGACCTGATGGAGAAATTCGCCGGCTACGGCTTCAACAAGTCGCATGCCGCCGCCTATGCGCTGGTTTCGTACCAGACCGCGTGGCTGAAGGCGCACTACCCTGCCGAGTTCATGGCCGCGACGATCTCCGCGGACATGGACAACACCGACAAGGCGGTAACCTTCCTCAACGAAGCGCGCGCGATCGGCATCACCGTGCAGCCACCGGACGTCAACGCGTCCGAGTACATGTTCGTGGCGATCGAGCCCAGGGTGATCCAGTACGGCCTCGGCGCGATCAAGGGAGTCGGCCAGGGTGCGTGCGAAGCGATCGTGGCCGAACGCGCCCACGGCGCTTATACGGACCTCGCTGATTTCTGTCGTCGCGTCGATCCCAACAAACTCAACCGGCGCGTGCTGGAAGCCCTGATCATGGCCGGCGCGCTGGATGCGCTGGCGGCCAATCGCGCCAGCCTGATGCTGCAACTGCCCGACGCGATCAAGGCCGCCGAACAGCACCTGCGCGACAAGCAGTCCGGCCAGAACGACATGTTCGGCGCGGCGATGGGCAACACCACGCCGGTAGTGAAAATCGAACTGCCGACCGTGCCCGAATGGCCGCTGGAACAGAAGCTGCAGGGCGAGCGCGACACGCTGGGCCATTACCTCTCCGGCCATCCCACCGACCCGTGGAAGGACGAACTGGCGCAACTGTCGACCTGCCCGCTGGGCGAGATCGTCGATCGCTACCAGCCGCCCAAGCCGCGCAAGAACGACGACGGCGACAACAACCGTTTCCGCCGTGGCCCCGACACGCCATGGACCGTCGCCGGCATGGTCACCGCCGTGCGCAAGCGCGGCGACAGCGATGCCTTCGTGCGGCTGGAAGACGGCACCGGCATCATCGAGGTGAGCTTCTTCGGCGAGCTGTACCAGCAGATGGCGCCGCTGCTCACCCGCGACCAGATGCTGGTGGTCGATGGCGGCCTGCGCATCGACGACTTCTCCGGCGGCGGTTTCCAGTTGCGCGCACGCAGCGCGTTGTCACTGGAAGACGCCTGTCGCAAGCACGCACGCGTGCTGCAGCTGAAATTGAACGGCATCGGCCCCGACTTTGCCGCCCAGTTGCAGCGCACCCTGTCCGGCTACCGCGGCGGTCGCGCCAGCGTCACCCTGCATGGCTACCGCAACCGCAACGCCCAGGCCGACCTGGAACTGGGCGAGGCCTGGCGGGTCGACGCCATCCCCGACCTGCTGCGCGCCGTCCGCGCCCTGCCCGGCGTGCAAGCCGTCCGCCTTCGCATCGTCAAGCAGCAGGATTGACGCGCCTTGCTCCCTCCCCTGCTTCGCAGGGGAGGGTTGGGGTGGGGTCGCTACTTCCTGCCCCGCTCCATCATCGCCTTGAGGTCGGCAAACGGATTGCCCGTCGCCGGCGGCGCTTCCTCCACCGCCATCACCCCGCCGCGCACGTGGTCGATGTGCCGCGAGTGCTCGTTGTCGTGGCAATACACGCACAGCAGCTCCCAATTGCTGCCGTCGGGCGGGTTGAAGTCGTGATCGTGGTTGCGGTGGTGCACGGTCAGCTCGGACAGGTTCGTGCGGGTGAACTCGCGGGCGCAGCGGCCGCACACCCACGGGTACATCTTCAGGGCGCGCTCGCGATAACCCAGCTCGCGCTGCTCGGCGGCGCGCCGGGCCTCGGCCACGATGCGGTCGAGTTTCGCGTTGTCGATGGGCTTGCTTGACATGCAGATGATCCAACTGCGGACGTGATGGGACAGGCGTGATGGGGCGGACGATAGCGCAATCGCGCCGCCCGTGGCAGACCGGGTGTCGACCCCGTCACAGCCATACGGCGGCGTTCTCGCGTTTTGTTGCGGGACGCTATACTGCAGCGCTTCAGTACCGTGAATTGCAGCGAATGAACCCAAACTTCCTCGATTTCGAACAACCCATTGCCGAACTGGACGCGAAGATCGAAGAGCTTCGCCACGCCAGCGACGGCCAGGCGTTCAATATCGAGGACGAGGTCGGCCGCCTGCGCGAAAAGCTGAAGATCAAGACCGCCGAGATCTTCCGCAACCTCAACTCGTGGCAGACCACCCAGCTGTCGCGCCACCCGGCGCGTCCGTACACGCTCGACTATATCGGCGTGATCTGCGAGGAATTCCACGAACTGGCCGGCGACCGCATGTACGCCGAGGACGCCGCCATCGTGGGCGGCCTGGGCCGCGTCAACGGTCGGCCGATGGTGATCATCGGCCACCAGAAGGGCCGCAACACCAAGGACAAGGTGCGCCGCAATTTCGGCATGCCGCGCCCGGAAGGCTATCGCAAGGCGTTGCGCCTGATGAAGATGGCCGAGCGTTTCGGCCTGCCGCTGCTGACCCTGATCGACACCCCCGGAGCCTATCCCGGCGTCGGTGCCGAGGAGCGCGGCCAGAGCGAGGCGATCGCCCGCAACCTGCTGGAAATGGCCGAGCTCAAGGTGCCGATCATCTGCACCGTGATCGGCGAAGGCGGCTCCGGCGGCGCGCTGGCGATCGGCGTGGGCGACCGCACCAACATGCTGCAGTACTCGACCTATTCGGTGATCTCGCCCGAAGGCTGCGCCTCGATCCTGTGGAAGAGCGCCGACAAGGTGAAGGACGCCGCCGAGGCCCTCGGCATGACCGCCCCGCGCCTGTTCGAACTGGGCCTGGTCGACAAGGTCGTGCGCGAGCCGCTGGGCGGCGCCCATCGCAATCCGCGCTCGATGGCGATCCGCCTGAAAGCCGTGCTGCTGAAGCAGCTCGACGAACTCCAGGCGATGCCCGTGCCCGACCTGCTCGAACAGCGCTACCAGCGCCTGCGCAGCTACGGCGCGTACCAGGGATAAGCCCGCGTCGACACCGACGTGACCGATCGAGTCAGATCGGATACCGGTGTCGGATGATGTCCCGTGTCAGGTTCGGTCGGTCTGTGCGACCGACAACACAAGGATTGTCCATGAGCCGTCAGCAGCTTGCCGTCCTGGCCATTTGGCTTTTCCCGGCCTTCGTCATCGCCTCGGCACCAGTCGCGCAAACGCCGATCAGCTCGAAAGCGGCACTTGCCCGCTATCTGCACGACACCCCACCGGGCACCTCGCCACTGGATGACTTGTCGCCCGGTGGGCGGAAACGGTTTCTCGGACAACTCGACTTTGGCCAACACGGATTGCGCAGCATCCCGCTGGAGGATCTTGCCAACGAACTGACGCATCCGCAGATCGTGCGCCTGCTGGCGCTGTTCGGTGCTGAACAATACGCCAGCGAGGGGCTCACACCAGCCGAGCAGGCCACCCGCAAACGCGAGCGCGAGCAGGATGCCGCCGCCAGGGGATGCACCGTCGACACCTGCACGGAAAGCGACGTGGAAGAACGCTATGACGAACTCGTCCTGCAAAAAGCCGAATCTTCCCTGCCCGACACCCGGCGCTTCGCCCTCGCCGGCAACCACTACGACCGACTATTCGGCAGTCATCAGACGCCGGAACGCCTGCGTTCGACGAGCTACGCCGATCTGAGGCTGCTCAGGCGCGCCGCTGAAGAAGCCGTGTTCTACGTACCCAGCTCAGCGCACATCGCCCAGTTGCGAATGGATCTGACCGAGATGCAGCGACGCAACATGGTGGGCGACAGGGATTTTGCAGGCCTGCATCGGGCGCTGGTCGCCAGCCGCGATTTCGATGCCGCCAGCAGGCTGGCAAGAAGCCACCCCCACATGGATGCCGACAACGTGCCTGCGTTCCACATGCCAGGCTCATTGCCGCCGGGACAGCCTACGGCACTGACCGTGGACGCGCAGAACAACACGATGTCGCGCCAGCCTTTCGACCTGACCGCGCCGCTGCGCATCGTGGTGGTTGCCTCGTGCCACTTCTCGAAGGATGCGGCGCGTGCCATCGAGGCGGATGCGCAATTGCGCCCCATCTTCACCCGTGATGCCATCTGGCTCGCCAGCCAGAACGAGTACTTCAGTTCAGTCAGTGAGTGGAACCGGGAGTTTCCCGGCCAGCCGATCCACCTCGCCTGGCAGGACAGCGAATGGTCGATGCTGGACAGTTGGGCAATGCCCACGTTCTACGTTTTCCGCCACGGCCGCCTGGTGAAGAAGTTCAGCGGATGGCATGACATGAAGACGCTGAAGCAATCCCTGCACGAGGCCGGCGTGCTCCATTAGGGAACCCGCGAAGCACGACGTGCTCGGCGCGCGCTACCATCATCGTGCCCAACCCCTGCGGGAGAGAACCATGGCCCACGACAAGCTCGCCGTACTGATCGACGCCGACAACGCCCGCCCGGCGATCGTCGAGGGCTTGCTGGCGGAAATCGCGAAATACGGCACCGCCCACGTCAAGCGCATCTACGGCGACTGGACCAAGCCGGACTTGAACGGCTGGAAGGAAGTGCTGCTGCGCCACTCGATCCAGCCGATCCAGCAGTTCCGCTACACCGTCGGCAAGAACGCCACCGATTCGGCGATGATCATCGATGCGATGGACCTGCTCTACGCCGGGCGTTTCGACGGCTTCTGCATCGTCTCCAGCGACAGCGATTTCACCCGGCTGGCCTCGCGCATCCGCGAATCGGGGCTGACCGTGTACGGCTTCGGCGAGCGCAAGACACCCGAACCGTTCCGCACCGCCTGCGACAAGTTCATCTACACCGAAGTGCTGGCCGGCACCACGGCGACCGCCGAAGCCGAAGAGGCGCCGAAGCAGCGCTCGGCCAAGGAACTGCGTGGCGACACCCACCTGATGAACCTGCTGCGCGGCGCCATCGAGGCGGCCTCGGACGATACCGGCTGGGCCGGCCTGGGCCCGATCGGCAGCATCATCAACAAGCAGTCGCCCGACTTCGATTCACGCAACTACGGCTATGCCAAGCTCAGTGGACTGATCAAGGGCATCGGCCTGTTCGATACCGAGGAACGCCACATCGGCAACGGCAAGCACATCTACGCGCGCCAGCGCGCCGCGAAAAAATGAGCGGCCCGAAGTGAGCGACACGCTGCACCGGCACCTGCGCCGCGCGCTCGAGACCTTGCCACCCGCGCCGCTGTGCGTGGCCTTCAGTGGCGGGCCCGATTCCAGCGCCTTGCTGCATGCGCTGGCGCAGCTGGCGCCGGCGCGCCTTCGCGGGCTGCGGGCATTGCATGTCGATCACGGCCTGCACGGGGACAGCCGCCTCTGGGCGGAACATTGTCGGGCGTTCTGCGCCGCGCTCGACATCCCTTGCGAGGTGTTGCCGGTGCACGTGCAGCGTGGCAGCGGCAGCGGCCTGGAAGCGGCCGCACGCGAAGCGCGCCACGCCGCGCTGGCCGCCCGGTTGCGCGAAGGCGAGCTGCTGCTGTTCGCCCATCACCGCGACGATCAGGTCGAAACGGTCTTGCTGAAACTGCTGCGCGGCGCCGGGCCCGAGGGACTGGGCGGCATGCGTGCCTTGCGCCGGTTCGATGGTGGCCAGTTGTGGCGCCCGCTGCTCGAACTTCCCCGCCAGCAGCTGCACGACTACGTGGCGGCGCAGGGGCTGGCCTGCATCGACGATCCGTCCAATGCCGACATCCACCTCGCCCGCAATCGCCTGCGCCACGAGATACTGCCGCGCCTGCTGCGCTTCTGGCCGCAGGCGCCAGATTCGATCCTGCACAGCGCGGCATTGAGTCGCGCGGCGGCGGACACGCTGCGCACGCAATGGCTGGCCGCGTTCGACGAACTGCACGACGCATCCAGCGGCAGTTTGGACGCCCCTGGCTGGCTGGCGCTGGCGCCGGCGCTGCGCGAACCCTTGCTCGATCACTGGCTGCATGCGCGTGGTCGCAGCGCGCCCACCGCGGCGCAACGCCAGCAGATCGAGCGTCAATGCGCGGCACGTGCCGGCCGGTTGCCCTGCATTCGCTGGGATGACACCGAGCTGCATATCTGGAAGGGCCGGCTGTGGGCGCTGCCGACTACCATCGACATCGATGACGAGTGGCAGGCCGACTGGCAAGGCGAACCGCTGCTGCTTCCCGATGGCGGCGAACTGGCCATGGACGATCCTGCCGCCCGTTTCGTGCAGCCCTTGCGCGTGCGGCTGCGTCGCGGCGGGGAACGCATCAAGCCGGAGCGCGACGCGCATACCCGGGAATTGCGCGACCTGTTCCAGCAGGCGCGGATGCCGCCATGGCGGAGAGCATGTTGTCCGTTGATCCTTTCGGGCGATGAGCTGGTGGCGGTGGCGGATTGTTGGGTTAGCGGGCGCGGGGGGGAGTTGTTTCGGGGGGTGGGGGCGTGGCCGCGTTGGCGGGCGGGGCGGTGAGGCGGGGCGGCCCTCACCTCAATCCTCTCCCGCGAGCGGGAGAGG